>NZ_JACKYY010000004.1:0-107446 GCF_015100075.1 Acidithiobacillus sp. HP-11 | reverse complement strand
CGTGGGCTCGGAGATGTGTATAAGAGACAGGCCACCAGCGCTGCTATTGGTCCCAGTTGCGCTGTTTGTGCCTGGAGGGTTTCCAGCATGGGGATGACCTGTTCCTTGTCATTGGGGGCCTGACTGACTCCGGTGGCTACCACCAGCATCGTCTGGTCATCCACGGCGGCCTGGGCATTATAGGTTTGTTCAAAGCCACCGCCTGAGACCGGCATGATGCGGGATTCTTCATCGGTGAGATTGATCTGGTCCTGCGCTTTAGGCGCCGGGTCCGGTGCCTGGGGGGCTTTGCCTCGGGGCTTTTGTCCCAGGGCTTCCCGTTCGGCACGGCGCGCCATTTTCATGTCGTAATGTTCTTTCTCTTTGGCATAACGGACCTGCGCCCGCTCGGCAATCTTCGCCTTGGCCACTGCCATCACGGCCAGCCGGTCTGTGCGGCGCTGGATCTCTTCGGGCAGATTCACGCCCTCGGGAATTACAGACTGATCCGCTTGTTCTGCCAGCGCAAAGAGCTCCTGCACTTCGGCTTGGAGATGACGCTCCATTTGCTCAATATGCCCATGGGACAGGGCTTGATGTTTGGAAGCGTTGGCGTGAATCTTGGTGCCATCCAGACACACCCGACCAATCTTCAGCAGTTTCATCTCTTGCGCCAGTTCCAGCACCTGCACGAACAATCCTTGCAGTTCGCCCAGAAAACGGCGACGGAAGGTGGCCAGGGTATCATGATCCGGATGGCTGCCTGCCGCGAGGTAACGGAACGCGACAGAATCATAGGTGGCTTGTTCCAGTTTACGGCTGGAAAAGACCCCGTTGGCATAGCCGTAGACCAGAATCGCCAGCAGAGTGGCTGGATGATAGGCCTTATGGCCACGACCCGCATATTGTTGGACCAGTAGCGAGAGATCGAGCTGATCAATAACTTCCACAATAAAGCGGGCCAGGTGCCCTTCTGGGAGCCAGTCGTCCATGGAAGGGGGCAGAAGATAATCAGTCTTGCGGTCAGTATCGAGGAAGTGGGCCATAAAATCACTCATCACATTGAATCGTAAGTAATTATACGATAATTTTAGGCAAAATGAAAGTCCGACAAGCTGCTAGAGACCACATTGCGCTGGATGGGAGGTTGAAGGGGGGCGGTGACTCTGTTTTTTTTCTGCAGTACGGCCTGCTCCAGTTTGGCCATACGATGCCGCAGATCGCTGACATCTTCCAGCAACTGATCGGTGCGTTCCAGAATCGTGTGCAGGTATTCCATAATGGGATTTTCAGTGGTTGTCACCAATCGAGCCTCAAGCTGCATTCAGTATCCGCAGTTCTATGTGTAGCCCTGCCGCCGTCGCCATGTTCACTAACATGTCCAGACTAAATAGGTCAATCTTACCGCGCACCAGATCGGAAACGCGTGGCTGTGTCACGCCAAAAAGTTGCGCTGCTTGAGCCTGGCTCATTCCAGTAAGGGCGATATGGCCCTTGAGTGACATCATCAACTGAGAACGCAGCTTCATATTCTCAGCTTCCTCCCGCGTATCCTCAATCGCATCCCATACACTCGCAAATCGTTCTTCGCTCATGATTTTGTCTCCTGAAGGGATCCCAGTATTGAATTGTGTACCGCTGTATCACGCCTTGCGCTGGATATATTCGCGCAGTACGGCGTCCATACGGAATTGCCATCCTTCTCCAATCTGTCGGAAGTAGGTGACTACCTCTGGGCTGTAACGCACCGAGAGAAGCACCTTGCGACTGGACAGCTTTGGGCGTCCCCTACCACGTCGGATCACTTGGTCCCCCTGGTATAAGTCCGCTTCCTGAAAAAACTGCGCATCCAACTCCGGGGCGTCGTCCAGATCAATCCAGGTGCTGGGTATATTGGGCTTGTTCTCGCTCATTGGCTTTCCTCATGCTGATGATGTGCCGATCGTCGATGTTACGCGGCGTCCACACCATGACCACCATCCGTTCCCGCAACATCCCCACAGTGACGAGACGGGTTTCTCCATAGTCCTTGCGATCGTCCTCGCGGGTAAAGTGCTTTCCTGTAAACACCAGCGGTGCGTCCTCAAAATCTAACCCGCACTCTTCGCGAGTCTTTTGGCGTTTGGATGGATCGAAGGCATTTGGCTTATGCCGAATGGTGCACGGGTAAAATACGTGAGTCAATCAGCCCTCAGTAAGGTGTCAGGCCTGTTCCGTTGCGGCAGTTACCCCAACAGGATCGCCAAATCCTCCGCCTTCAAATGCGTATATCTCTTCAACATTTGCAAGGTCTTGTGCCCGGTGATGGCCGACACCTGCATCGGATGCAGTCCTTTTTCAAATAGCCGACTGGTGGCTTCATGGCGCAAGTCATGGAAGCACAGGTCCTCAATGTGGGCACGCTTGCAGCATCGGGCGAAGGATTGGGTAATCGTATCGGGTTTGGTCTCCCAGACCGGTCCCTCCAGACGGTGGGGCAGGGCGTTGAGCACGTCCAAAGCGGCTGTAGAGAGGGGCACATGGCGCTTGGTGCCGTTTTTGGTGTCGGGTAATAGTGCAACCCTTCGAGACAGATTAATGTTTTCCCAAGTCAATCTACAAAGCTCTCCGCGTCGCATAGCGGTTTCTATGGCAAATTGAACCAGAGAATAGAGATGGGGATTGTCATCATTGCGACAGGCTTCCAGCAGGCGGTCTTCCTCGTTGCCTTCCAGGCGTCGCTCTCGACCTTGCGGCAGCTTCGGCTTGCGTATGGCTTGCACGGGATTGGTGAGGGCTTCCATACCCCATTCGGTTTTGGCCACCTTGAAAAGATGGCTGAGAACGGCCAGATGCAGGCGAATGGTGTTGGCGCTTTTGCCCTCCCGTTCCATCGCTTTGACGGCTTCGGCAACATCCATGCCGCGCACGGCGGACATGAAGCTGCAGGCAATGGGGCGTTTCATCCACTGGCGCAAGCGCATTTGCTCAGGATGGGGCGTTTTCTTGTGAGGCGTCACTTCCGTTAAATAGCGTTCGAGACATTCTTTCAAGGTGGTGTTTTCCGATTGGGATCGATCACGCCACAACCCGCGCACCATTTCTCCCTCAACCATGGAGGCCCAAGCCTGTGCGTCTGCCTTGTTGCGAAATACCTTGGATTGCGGGGGAAATCCCTTCTTTCGGATCTTTACTTGCCAGCCGATGCGGATGCCATCCCGATCTAACTGTTCGTAAAAGCCTGCCATTTGTTTGCCTCCTCCATTGCTGCAATCGAAAGGGTTCAGAGGACTTTTTTGCGGCGGCAAAGCACCGCAGGAAAAGCGCCTGAATCCCCTGCCATTGTCCAGATATTGTCCAGAAAAGGCAAATAGGGAGTTTCTGAGACGCCAAAAAAGAGTGCTTGCACTTTTAAAAACTTTTTATAATCAAGGTGGTGCCCAGGGCCGGACTCGAACCGGCACGGTATAAACCGAGGGATTTTAAGTCCCTTGCGTCTACCGATTTCGCCACCTGGGCAAGGTACAGGCTGATCTTTTCATCGTACGCTGTTATCGTGGCGAGAGTCTGATCAACAGTGCCTGCATCATAACAAGATCAACCGTCACAAACCAGATGATCAAGTTATTCGAATAAAAGGCGCAGATTGCGGGAAGGCTTTGCAGCAATTTTGGGCCTCGCAGTTGTTATTTTTGTCGACATCTTTCCCCGAATCATCATTTTTGAACAGTAAGTTGGTAGCCAATTGGTCAACGACTTATTTAACCAGCGATTGCTTTGAAGATTTGCGCGCATGGTATATCGGACAAGAATATGGATACTTGTAAACAGACTGACTGGTCGGTACCATTATCGTATCTATGACCTTGAACAAACCCTGACTAGGAGAAACCATGGCCGACTTGTTCTCACCATTGCAACTGGGCAGCATCCAAACAGCTAATCGCATTTTTATGGCCCCTTTGACGCGCTGCCGCGCAGAGGACGAACATGTACCAACGCCGCTTATGGCAGAATATTACGCTCAAAGAGCCAGTGCGGGGCTGATCATCGCTGAGGCAACCATGATTTTGCCGGGTAATTCTGCCTTTTGGCATGAACCGGGTATTTATTCCGCTGCACAGATTGATGGTTGGCGCTTAGTGACCGACGCCGTGCATTCGGCTGGAGGTAAAATTGCCCTGCAACTCTGGCATGGTGGTAGAGCGTGCCATCCTGATTTGAATGATGGGGTCGTTCCTGTGGCTCCCAGTGCCCTTGCCATTAAGGGTGAAGAGGTACATACCCCAAATGGAAAGCAAAAATATACTGAACCGAGAGCCTTAAAGGATGATGAAATACCCGCTATTGTCCAAGGGTTTGCCCAGGCTGCCCTGAATGCCCGTTCTGCCGGATTTGATATGGTAGAAGTCCATGCGGCAAACGGATATTTACTGGATGAATTTCTGCGGGACGGAAGCAATGTTCGGTCTGGAATATATGGTGGTAGCATGGAAAACCGTGCGCGACTGCTATTCGAAACATTGACGGCTGTTTCAAATGCCATTGGTGACGATCTGGTCGGGGTGCGTTTATCTCCCCTCAATAGCTTCAACGATATGCGTGATAGTAATCCCGTGGCCTTGTTGACCTGGCTTGCTGATCGCTTGAATGATTTTGGCTTGGCTTATTTACATTTAATGCGCGGAGACTTTTACGGCCATCAATCAGGCGATATTTTGTCTCCAGCGCGGAAACATTACCGTGGATCTCTGATTGCCAACATGGGCTACTCGCCTGAAGAAGCCAAAGAAGCTTTAGCCTCTGGTGTTGTTGATGCCATTGCTTTTGGAACGGCTTTCCTGGCAAATCCAGATTTGCCAGATCGGATTCGTGCAGGCTATTCCTTGAATGCTCCTGACCAATCCACTTTTTATTCTCCTGGGCCAAAAGGATATACTGACTATCCGGCGTATAAAAAATCTAGTTTTAGTAAATAATACAGGACGGGATGAATACCTATTATTCCTTTAGTTATTCTCTCAATTTCCATGATAATTTCTCTCCGGTCCGGAGAGGAATTAATGTGTCCACTCCACAGGGATAGCTTTCGGGAACTGTCCAACTCCGTTTTTCCAGAGTAATGTGCCCCTGATTACGAGGGAGCTGGTAGAAATCCGGTCCATGAAAACTGGCAAAAGCTTCCAGCTTGTCCAGAGCGCCTGCTGCTTCAAAAACTTCTGCATAAAGTTCAATGGCTGCATGGGCGGTGTAAATTCCGGCACAGCCGCAGGCCGACTCCTTGTCCTGACGGGGATGGGGGGCGCTGTCCGTACCGAGAAAATATTTGGGATTACCACTGGTAGCGGCTTGAATCAGTGCCTGGCGGTGGGTTTCCCGTTTGAGAATCGGCAGGCAGTAATGGTGGGGACGAACCCCACCGACAAACAGGGCATTGCGATTGAGGAGCAGGTGATGAGCGGTGATAGTGGCCGCTATCTGCTTTCCGGCATCGGCCACAAATTGGGTGGCGGTGCGGGTGGTGATATGTTCGAGAACCATGCGCAGACCCGGAAAATTGCGAGTCAGGGGTAGCAGATGACGTTCTATGAATACTGCTTCCCGATCAAAAATATCAATATCCGGATCGGTTACTTCTCCATGCAGGAGCAGGGGCAGATCCATTTTTTCCATGGCTTCCAGCACGTTGTATACGCGTTTGAGGTCGGTGACACCGTTTTCCGAGTGGGTGGTTGCTCCCGCCGGATAGTATTTCACTGCCTGTACAAAACCGCTGCTTTTGGCTTTTTCGATTTCACTCACAGTGGTGTTATCGGTGAGATAAAGAGTCATGAGGGGTTGAAATGCTGAGCTCGGTTCCAGTGCAGCAACAATCCGGTCACGATAAGCAGCGGCAAGGTCCACCGTGGTCACGGGCGGTTTCAGGTTGGGCATGACGATGGCTCGACCAAAACGTCGGGCACTGTCAGGAAGCACTGAGGCCATATTGGCCCCGTCACGCAGATGCAGATGCCAGTCGTCGGGACAAATCAGGTTGAGTTCTTGCACAGCAACATCCTCAGCTTATTGAGATCAGACTGGATGATATGTTGCTGGCGCAATGTTTTTCAATCGGGCACTGCGGACTGCTCAGATTTTTGCTGGGCGGCTGCTCTGGCTTTTTTGGCGGCCGCAGCACTGTGAACCTGCAGGCTATGGTCAATGGCGGTAGCTTCCTGAGGATTCAGGGAGCCTATCAACGGCAAAAGGCTGTAGGCTTCTGCAAAGCGCTGCATCCGAATCATGGTTCGGGCTGCACTTCCATAGGCAATGGCGGCTTCCGGATATTTGCCGGTCATGTAATACACATTGCCCAATTCACCATAAATACCCGGATGATCAGGCGCTTCGTGAAGCAGTTTTTGGTAGTCGGCAATGGCTTTCGGCGCATTGCGCTGCCAGTAGGCCGCCCGAGCCTGCAAGAGCAGTTTGACTTCGGCTTTGCTCAGGCTTTTTGTCGAAGCCGGCATAGGCATGGATAAGGTGGGCGGAGCCTTGATATTTTTGTGGGCAGAATGCGCTTTGGCAGCGCCACTTTGTCCAGTTTTTTTGGGCGCGACGGGATGTTTGGCTGCGGGGACAGTTTTTGCAGGTAAGGCAGATTCTGCGGCTGCGGCACTGGCAATACAGCTGAAAGGCGAAAATTCAGGATTCAGGTCGCCTGAGACGAATTGCAGGCTGGCACCCACTAAAAGTGAGGTGAAAAGCATCCCGACCTTGAAAAGGGGGTGTCTTGGCACTAGGGGTAGGGAGAAAACACGCATAAGTTATTCGCCTCAATATTAAATGGGTTGGGTGCTAGAACATAGATAATTCCGGATACAAAGTGCTGGCCAGTTTTTCCAGTTCCTGGCTGGCTTTGCTGCTGGTATCCAATTCAAAAACGGCACGGGCTTCACTCAGTGAGCGGCGAAAGGCCGTGCGTTGTCCGAGTCGTAATCCCAAGGATTTGACCTGTGGAAGTTCGGCCAGCATGGCCTCGGCTTCATCGCTTTCACGGACTGCGTGGTGGGTATCGGCGCGATTGATAAATGCCCAGACCGGAGGGGCTGCCCATTGGCCGCAATCCTCCAGAAAACGTTGTGCAGACCAGATATCGGCCTGACTGGGGCCGACGGGCATCAGGATCGCATCGGCGACGCTCAAGGCTCCTCGAAAGGCGGTCAATTCGGAATAACTACAGTCAATCACTACGTATTCAGCCTGGGGCAGGGCATCATCCATCTCTGTAGCTACAGAAAGAGCGGGCAGAATGTGCTGTTCTGTGCGATCGCTGCAGACATCGCGTAAGGTCCCTTGGGGATCGAGGTCGTAAAGTTGCACGGGAGCCCGATACGCCAACCACACGGCGAGATTGAAACTCACCGTGCTTTTACCAGACCCACCCTTCATGGAGGCCACTACCAAACGCATGGGATCCTCGGGTTAGCGGCCATATCCGTAGGGCGAATAACCATAAGGAGACTGATAAGGACCCATGGGCGGAGGCGGCATGCTGGGACGCATCTGCTGCGGATAGGGTTGGCGATATTGTTGTGCGTATTGTTGTGGATATTGCCCCTGATTAGGATAAGCGTAGTTTTGTTGTGCCGGATAACGGGCATAACCTTGACTGGGTCCGTTGTAGGATTGTTGTCCGTAGGATTGCGGATAACCATTACTACCACCGCCCTGATATTCGCCCTGATAAGGCTGCCCATAACCGCCGTAGTTACCGCTGTTCATGTTCATGGGTCCACCATGCGGCCCATTGAAATTCATGCCACCCATATCCCAAGGGCCTTCTGATCCCTGCATGGGGCCACCATAGCCGCTAAAAGGCCCGCTGTTGCCATTCATGGGGCCGCTATAACCGGACCAGGGCATGCCACCACCACTCCAGGGCATCCCTCCACCACCACCGCTCCAGGGCATGTCGCCACCCCAAGGACCCCAGGCATACGCCGGGGCTGCAATCATGAAGCCTGCCATACCGACACCCGCCATCAAAGCCAAAGACCGCAGTTTCCGGCCCATTGGTGTTTTTTTCAATGATTTCATCACATTTGCCTCCATGTTCGTTATAAAAAACCCTTGATAATGTTGGTTTCCAGAACCCGCCACGCCATCGGCTAATTCAGTAAGCTTTATCAGCAAACAACGTGCCAGAAGTTAATCTCTTGTTTTATTGGGGATTATGGGTTTAAGAAATTTATCTTTTTGCAACAGAAAATTAAGCCAATATATTGATATATAATAAATATTATAAATGTTGCAGCGTAAAAGAATGCAACGGTTCATACAACAGTTCTTGCAACGTGGGATTCAGATAAAAAAGGGAAATCAAGTGATCTCCCGAATCTGGATGTGACAAACAACCCTACACCAGGGCACCGGCTTGTTATGCGCCTATCCGGCCATGGGCAGACCTGGGCGGGTTTTTGTAACCAGGGAATTAGTGATAACGGATCACCCGTACATTCTCCCTTATTGCGTGCGGTATGATGCCGTGGAAATAATACAGGTATTTCACAGCAGGCAAAAAAATCCGCGTAGGTGGTAGGGTCACGATAAAAACAGCGCATAACGTGAACACCAAGAGCGAGGCGATTTCTTGGCTTTCGATGCTTTGCTGGCGGGTTGTCCGGATACGTCCCGTTACAAGAAGCCTACAGCAACTCTTTCAATTGGTATAAAACGGCCAATGCTTCCCTGGGGCTGATATTGTTGGGGTCCATTTGCTCCAGGAGTTCCAGCGCGGGGTGGGGTGTTGCTGCAAATAGGGGAATTTGCGCCGGTGGATTTTGTGCGGGTGCCGGATTGGGTAAGATGCTTGGTCGTGCAGAGCTCGAATTTTCAAGTAACTGCAGTCGTACCCTGGCGGTGCTGACTACTTTTTCTGGAATGCCGGCCAGGCTGGCCACGGCCAGGCCGTAACTCTGGGCGGCTGGCCCTTCTTCGACACGATGCAGAAAAATAACCTGATCGTTCTGGGCGAAGGCATCCAGATGCAGGTTGCTGAGCTTCGGGTTTTCCAGTTCGGTCAGTTCAAAATAGTGGGTGGCAAAAAGGGTAAATGCCCCGCGTTCGAGCAGGGCTTCGGCGGTGGCCCAGGCAATGGCGAGGCCGTCATAGGTGGCGGTGCCGCGCCCGATTTCATCGAGAATGACCAGACTCCGGGCGGTGGCCAGATGCAGTATGCGTGCGGTTTCGCTCATTTCCACCATGAAGGTCGAGCGTCCGCCCGCCAGATCGTCGGCAGCACCAATGCGGGTGAATATCTGGTCGATAGGCCCGATAATGGCTTCGCGAGCAGGCACCCAGCTGCCGATATGAGCGAGCAGTACGATCAGTGCGCTCTGGCGCATGTAGGTGGATTTGCCGCCCATGTTGGGGCCGGTAATCAGATGCATCCGCTGTTGTCCATCAAAATGAAGGTCGTTGGGTACAAACTGACTACCCATTTGCGCTTCGACGACCGGGTGTCTGCCATCAAGTATGTGCAGGTTGTTTTCCGCCACCAGTTGCGGTGCGGACCAATTCAGCGAGATGGCGCGTTCAGCCAGGGTGCTCAGGACATCCAGTTCTGCCACTGCGGTCATGGTGTTCTGCAGGGCTGCAACTTCCGGTAACAGGGCGTCCAGAAGCGTTGTGAAGAGCAGACGTTCCCGGCTGAGAGCCAGACTTTCGGCAGAAAGCGCCTGATCTTCGATACGCTTGAGGGCGTCATTGATGTAGCGTTCGGCATTTTTGGTGGTCTGGCGGCGGCGGTAATCGTCGGGAATAGGTCCCTGATAACTGCGGCTGATTTCAATATAAAAGCCGTGAACCCGATTGTACTGAATTTTGAGCTGGCTGATGCCGGTGCGCTGGCGTTCTTCCTGCTCCAGATTGCGCAGGACATCCTGAAGGTTGTGACTCAGGGCCTGCAAACGATCCAGTTCAGTGTCATAGCCGGTTTGGATATAACCCCCGTCCCTTTGGGTCATGGGGGGCTGATCGACAATGGCGTTTTCCAGCAGCAGGCGGGTTTCTGCGAATAACCCGATGCGTTCCCGATAATCATGAAGCGGACTTTGTGCGAAGCGCTGCAGGCTTTCGTGCAGGGCGGGCAGGGCCTGGAGGGTGCTGCGCAATTGCGCCAGATCACGAGGATTGGCGCTGCGCAAGGCAATACGGGTGAGAATGCGCTCGGCATCGGCGATGCCCTGCAGGGCCTTTTGCAGCGGCTCCGGACCCTGGCCGGCAACCAGTGCGCTGACATGTTGCTGGCGCTGCAGCAAATCGGGTCCCTGACGCAAGGGTCGCAATAACCAGCGCCTCAAAAGCCGGGCACCCATGGGGGTGCGGGTCTTTTGCAGCAGAGACAGCAGGGTAGGACCCTGTTCATGCAGACTTTCAACAACTTCCAGCGCACGATAAGCGGTGGCATCCAGATACAGCTCATCTTCAGCACGCTCAGGCTGCAGGTGCTGGATCTGAGCCAGACTGCCCCGTAGTTGGGATTCGGCATAATGGAGAAGCGCTCCAGCGGCGCGCAGGGCCAGTGGCCAGTCATTGCAGCCAAAACTGTCCAGGCGCTCGCCAAAATAGCGCTCCAGCACGGCCTGACTGCGACGGGTCTGGAACAGGGTTTTATCCAGCCCCTGGGCATGCTTGTTGTTCAGGCTGGTTTTAAGGGGCGCATCTTCGGGAAGAATGATTTCAGCTACAGGACGCCGGGCCAGCAGGTCGGTCAAGCCGGTCTGGGGGATTTCCCTGAGCATCAGTCGCCCTCCGGCTGCATCCAGCCAGGCGAGGCCACAGCTTGGGCCTTCCGGGCAGATGGCCAGCAGCAGGGGCTCCTGGTGACTATCCAGCAAGGCCCCATCGACAATGGTACCGGGGGTCAAGACCCGGACAATGGCTCTTTCGACAGGTCCTTTGCTGGTGGCGGGGTCACCAATTTGTTCGCCGATGGCGATTTTTTCACCGAGTGCGACCAGTTTTCCTAAATAACCATCTATGCTATGCACCGGAACCCCGGCCATGGGGATGGGTTTTCCTGCGCTGTGCCCCCGGCTGGTGAGGGTAATACCCAGCAAGGTCGATGCTTTTTGCGCATCTTCGTAAAACAGTTCGTAAAAATCACCCATGCGGTAAAACAGCAGCGCATCCGGACATTCTGCTTTCAATCCGAAATATTGTTGCATCATGGGGGTGTGCTTCGCGCTTGGTTCAGTGGAGCGCATGGTGAGAGGGTTGCCTGTGCGAATCAATATTCATATTGCGCGGAGGATAGCGCAGGACAAGTAGTTGCGGCTACGTCCGTCACCCCTTGCAGGTGACGGACGGAAAGTGGTACGAATGAATTCAGCTTCGGTTGCCGCCGCCAAAAATTTCCAGCAGGGCCATGAACAGGTTGATGATGTCCAGGTACAGGCCGACTACCAGCAGAACGGGCTCCTGAATGCCGCCGCGCACCATGCGCTGGGTGTCAAACAGAATCAGACCGCTGAACACCAGTACCAGAACCCCGGCAATAGCCAGTTGCAGGGCTGGCAGATGCAGCAGGAACATATTCAGCAAAGTCACGACAATGGCCAGAATCAGTCCGGTGATGAGGAATCCACCGATGTTACTGAAATCCCGGCGGGTGGTCATGGCGTAAGCAGACAGGCCGATAAACATGGCTGCCGTGGTGCCCAGCGCTTCGGCAATGACGGTGGCTCCGTTGGGCATCCGCAAATACATTTCAATCGCGGGTCCCATCATCATGCCCATGCCGGCGGCAAAGAGGAAAACCAGGGGTATGGCAAAAGGACTGCGGTGAGCGCCGGTATACTGCACGGCAAACAGCAGGGCAAAAGAGCCAATCATCAGGATGAAGGGATGTTCATAGGCAAACGGAGAGCTCATTCCATAAACCGCAGCAATGGCCGAAACGACCAGAGTCGCAGCCAGCAGCGCGTAGGTCTTCCCCAGCAATGCGCCAATGGACGTGCCAGTACGGCTTCCCTGGGGGTTCATGCTGTCGGGAAACTGATAGGGGTTCTGATCCTGATTCATTTACGGACTCCTTCAAACAAGCAACGTGCTTGGGTATATCTCAAGAATGGGGGTTTCTGTTCGATAAATCAATGGTCCTGCTGAACTTTCAACAAAGCAGATCGGGGCTAAGAGTCTGGCAGCGGCGAAAAGTTCCGGTAGTTATCGGCGATTTGTGACTTGCCCATTGCTGAACACATCATTACCCTGCAATTCTTTTCTCGGATTGATGATGGAGCCAGCATGCGCGCACTGATTTTTGACACGGAAACCACGGGGCGGGTGGAGCCCGATCTGATCGAAGCGGCCTGGCTGGCAGTCAGTGATCTCAAGACCCTGGAAGTAGAAGAACAGTTTGTGCAGCGTTATCGCCCGGATAAGCCCATTGAGATGGGGGCCATGGCGGTGCACCATATTCTTGAAGAAGAACTGCTGGATTGTCCTTCGGCGCGGACTTTTACTTTGCCGGAAGATACGGGTTATCTGGTAGGGCATAGTATTGATTATGACTGGGGTGTGATCGGTAAACCCGATGTCAAACGCATTTGCACTTATGCCATGACCCGCAAATTGTGGCCGGAAGTGGATAGTCACTCCCAGTCGGCACTTATGTTTCATTTCAGCAAGGACCGCAAAAAAACGCGGGATAATCTTAAAAATGCCCACTCCGCCCTGGCCGATGTGAAATTCTGCCGGATTTTGCTCAACAAGGTGATTCTGGCGGTGCGTCCTTCTTCCTGGGAAGACCTGTGGGAATTTAGTGAGCGTGCCCGTATTCCAGAGACCATGCCTTTTGGTAAGCATAAGGGCGTCAAAATTATTGATCTGCCCGATGACTACCGTAAATGGGCACTGAATAATCTGACCGATATGGACTTTTATTTACGCAAGGCACTGGAAAGTTGAGCACGCAGTACTGCCTCCAGTAGTAGTGCTCCGCACTGGGCGGCACTATTGCCAGCGGCGATGATGCCGTCTTCATGCCCCGCCATTTGCAGTAACACCGGCAGATGCGCATTGCGGATAATACTGCTGATGGCCTCGGCCATGGCGGGGGTCCCATACTCCGCATCCAGAGGGGTGGCCGCCATGCCCAGTTGGGCTGCAGCCTGCCAGAGTACCGGGCTGTGCACATGAAATACCCAATGAATGTCAGAGCGGGCGGCGTAACAGGCCGCATGGCTCAGGGCTTCGGAAGAGGGCGGCTGCGGTCCTCTGGCGAGGATTTCATTGCGCAGGATATCCCAGCCTGTCACGGTGCAGAAATTATGCGCGCTCAAGGTCGGGAGCCCTCCGGTTTGGGTGGCGCTGACCAGAAATCCCTGCGTACTGCGGCAGCTCACATTACCAAAACCAATACCGCCATAGCGCTGTGGATCCGCACCAATCAACTGGCGGGCAAAAAAAACATCACGCCAGTCCTGTAAGGTAGTAATTTCGCGCTGATCAGGAGCTGCGGCCGGTGTCCAGTGCAACAGGAATTTGGTGACGCCTTCTTCGGGTGTGTTGGCAGTGTTCATGAGTTTTAGCGCCGGACAAATATTTTCTGGAGGAGTCGGTACCAGCCGGGGAGGGTGACTGGACCGGATGGGGTTGCTTGGGCTCTGGTCACTGTTTTGCCGGAACGGGTCGGGCGCTCGGGCAGGGCTACATCCGGCGGATATATATCTACCAGAGTGGCTCCCCAGCTACTGCGGTCATTGGCCAGACGAAAGTTTTTGACCATGGGTTCCCGGCGCAGCAAGGCATGTACGGTTTCACGGAGCACGCCTTTACCTTTGCCGTGGATGATGCGGATTTCAGTAATGCCGGCAGCGCGGCAACTGCGTAAATATTCCCGAACCAGATCAGGTACTTCCTTGGGACGGAAGGCATGGAGATCAAGAACGCCATCTATTGCGCTTTTGAAAACCGGATCCGGCCCTTGCGTCAAAGCAGAACCCTCTCAATGCCTCCCTGTCGGGTGGCGTCAATAAAGCCCTGTTGCCACTGGCTGCCGAGAATTTTACGGGCCAGCTCCACGACAATGTAGTCTGTATCCAGACCGGTATCTTCCCGGTAGCGTTCCAGACCCTGCTGACAAGCCGGGCAACTGGTCAGAAGACGGACATTGTTGTCTACGGCTTTGTCACTGCCGGTGAGCTGGAAAACGCCTTCTTTGAGCACTTCTTCCTTGCGGAAGCGTAACTGAGTGGCAATGTCGGGACGACTGCTGGCCAGCGTTCCGGCTTCGCCACAGCAGCGGGCCGATTCCAGCACTTCCTGACCCAGCAGGCGACTGGCAACTGCCTGGGGTTTGTGGGTTTTCATGGGGCTATGGCAGGGGTCGTGATACAAATATTGCACGCCCGCGACGCCTTCCAGAGCAATCCCTTTTTCCATCAGATATTCATGAATATCCAGCAGACGGCAACCGGGGAATATTTGCTGGAATTGATATTGCAGCAACTGATCCATGCAAGTGCCACAGGAGAGGATGACCGTTTTTATATCCAGATAGTTGAGGGTGTTGGCGACCCGGTGAAAAAGCACCTGATTGCGCACGGAAATTTCCTGCCCTTTGTCTTCCTGTCCGCCAGCTGTCTGGGGATAACCGCAGCAGAGATAACCGGGTGGCAGGACAGTTTGCGCACCGACATGATGGAGCATGGCGAGTGTCGCCAGACCAATGTCGCTGAACAGCCGTTCGCTGCCGCATCCCGGAAAATAAAACACGGCGTCACTGTCGTCCGTGACTTTGGCGCTATCACGAATAATGGGCACGGTTTTGTCATCGACAATGGCCAGTAACTGACGCATGGTCTGGGCACCCATTTTGGTGGGCAGGGGCTTGCGTAAAAAATGAATGACTTCCGTACGCATGCTGGCCTTGCCGGTAGTCGCCGGCGGCGGGCCCATGGGTAGCAAGGGCTTGACGATATCATGGGCCAGTGCCTGGGCCTTGAACATGGTCTGCAGAACCCCCTGACGCATGAAGTGTACCTTGCCGGGTTCAGTGGCATTCAGGTAGCTCATGGCCAGGCGGGTCCCCATGTTGAAGGATTTTTCACCACGCGCCCGGAGAATGTTGCGCATATGAATGGAAACCTTGCCGAAATCAATATCCACCGGACAGGGCGTCAAGCATTTGTGACAGGTAGTACAGTGATCGGCGACATCATTCATCGCTTCAAAATGCTGCCGCGAAACACCGCGCCGGGTTTGTTCCTCGTACAAAAAGGCCTCAATGAGCAAGCCGGTAGCCAGAATTTTGTTGCGCGGCGAATAGAGCAGATTGGCCCGGGGAATGTGGGTCATGCAAACCGGTTTGCACTTGCCGCAACGCAGGCAATCCTTGATTTCGCGGTTGAGTTCGCCCAGTTCGCTGGCTTCGAGGAGCAGGGCTTCCTGCTCCACCAGTTGCAGGGAGGGGGTGTAGGCGTTGTCCAGACCTGAGCCTGCCAGCAACTTGCCCGGATTGAAGACATTACCGGGGTCCACTTCGGCCTTGTAGCGGGCAAAGGCGGCTATTTTTTCCGGTTCCAGCCAGCGCATTTTAGTAATGCCAATGCCGTGTTCGCCGGAAATGACACCGCCCAGTTCCAGGGCGATGGCCATGATCCGGTCCACTACGCCGTCGGCCTCATGGAGCATGCGATGATTACTGGATAAAACCGGAATGTTGGTGTGGATATTGCCATCACCCGCATGCATGTGCAGCGCGACGAACAAGCGGGCGCGTTTGTGCTCTGCGTGAATTTCCCGGATCCGTTCGCGCAGGGCATTAAAGGCATCTCCCGCAAATAGCGCCTCCAGTGGCCTTCCTACCCGCTCCCGATAGCTGACCCGCAAAGCCCCGCGCAGGAGCAGGTCAATGAGGGTTTCTTCCGGCTGCAATGCCGCAGCCGCCGGAGCGTCCAGCAGTTCGGGATGCAGCGTCCCGTGCTCATCGAGCAGCCTGAGCAGAGATTCCCAACGTTGCCGGGTATCCTCAATCAGGGCGAGTGCCGCTGCTCTTTTGGCGGCAACAATAGCCTGATCTTCGCTGGAATCTTCGTAATCCTTGGCTTTGCGGATTTCGGCCAGATCGCCGTTGAAATAGGCTTCCAACGCCGCGAGGCTGCGCAATTTGCTGCTGATGGACTGTTCAATATTGATGCGTTCCACAGCGCGCGTATAAGCACCCAGTTGTTCCAGGGGAATCACCACATCTTCGTTAATTTTGAAGGCGTTGGTATGGGCGGATATGGCGGCGGTGCGGCTGCGGTCGGCCCAGAAGCGCCGTCGCGATTCGGGCGTGGTGGCTACGAATCCTTCGCCGCCCCGGGCATTGGCAATGCGCACGACTGCGGCCGCCGTGGCTCCGGCCGCATCAGGATCATCGCTGGCAATATCGGCCAGCAGGAGCATTTTCGGGCGCTCGTGGCGGGGAGCCTTGTTACTGTATTTGATGGCTTTCAGATAGCGGTCGTCGAGATGCTCCAGTCCGGTCAGCAGAACATTGTTCTGGCTTTCCACGAAGGATTTCACTTCGACGATAGCAGGCACTGCGGCATTCAGATCGCTCCCGTAAAATTCCAGGCAAACCGTGCGGATATGGGCGGGCATGCGATGCAGTAGAAAACGTCCGGAGGTGATGATGCCATCGCAGCCTTCTTTCTGGATGCCCGGTAGTCCGCCGAGGAATTTGTCGGTCACATCCTTGCCCAGTCCCGGCTTGCGGAAGCTGGCGCCCGGCAGGGTGAGTTTTTCTGGCTCACCCAATGGCGATTTGCCATCGGCAGCAAAGCGTTTGAGCAGGAAATCCACCTGCGGCTGATCATGAATTTTGCCGAGGTTATGGTTCAGACGTTCCACTTCCAGCCAGTTACCGTCGGGGGTGACCATGCGCCAGGAGATTAAATTATCCAGGGCTGTACCCCAGAGTACCGCTTTTTTGCCGCCGGCATTCATGGCGATATTGCCGCCGATGGTGGAAGCATCCATGGAGGTGGGATCTACCGCGAACACCAGACCAGCGGCATCGGCAGCATCGGCGACCACTTTGGTGACAACGCCGGCACCCGCGACCATGCTGGGTACTGCGGAGTTCAGTCCCGTCGGCGTAATCATTTCAATAGCCGAGGTCTGCTCCAGTTTTTCGGTGTTGATGACGGCAGTGTGTCGCCGGAGCGGGATGGCGCCGCCGGTATAGCCGGTGCCGCCGCCGCGCGGAATGATGGCGAGACCCAGTTCGCGGCAGGCGGCTACCATGCGTTGCACTTCGGATTCATCGGCGGGATAGAGCACTACAAAAGGAATTTCCACCCGCCAGTCGGAAGCATCGGTGATATGGGCTATACGCGCATAGGCGCTGAAATCGACATTGTCCCGTGCCGTAATTTTCAGGAGACGTTTTTCCGATTTTTTGCGCAGTTGCAGATCTTCATCAAACTGCCGGGTGAAGGTTCGTACGGCTTCCCGGGTGTTATCCAATAGTCGTAATACCAGCGCATTGCCCTCGGCTCGCGCGCTGATGTCGTTGAGCCGATGGTCCAGCGCATTCCACAGGGCTTCGCGCCTGTGCTTATCACGGGCGAGGTCATCCTGAATATAAGGATTCCGCTCCACCACCCAGAGATCACCCAATACCTCAAAAAGCATGCGCGCTGAACGCCCGGTGACGCGTTGTTCGCGCAGGTCTTCGAGAATACGCCAGGCTTCCTGGCCAATCAGGCGCGAGACAATTTCGCCATCGGAAAAAGAGGTGTAATTGTAGGGGATTTCGCGGAGACGTGAGTTCATAAGGGAATCATAACATTGTCAATGAGCCGAGTCTGCCCCAGATGCGCGGCCGTAAACCAACGCGCACCGGGCCGGGCGACATTCACGGCCTGTAGCGTGTCGCTATCCCGTAATTCGAGATAATCCACGACAAATCCGACCTGTTCGAGACTGTCTCGACCGGCTTGGGCCAACTCTGCGATAGATGCCTGAGGGGTGCTGCGCTGAACCAGATCGAACAGTGTAGCAGCCAACAGAGGGGCCATTTGCCGCTCGCCAGGGCTGAGCCGTGCATTGCGTGAGCTGTAGGCCAACCCGTCCGCTTCTCTTTGAACAGGGCCGGGAAGAATCTGTGTGGTCATGTTCATGTCGGCCACCATTTGCTGAACAATCCGCAGCTGCTGATAGTCTTTTTCGCCAAGAATCAGAATTTCGGGCTGAACCATTTGCAGGAGTTTGTTGACTACAGTGCAGACCCCGGCAAAATGTCCCGGACGACTGGCCCCACAAAGGACTTTGGTCAGGCTGTGGGGCGGGATGATGATGGAAAGATCCTTTCTGCCATGCGGATACATCAATGCATCGTCCGGGGTGAAAACTGTGGAGCATCCCGCTGCGTGGAGTTGCTGTAAATCCTTGTCGAGACTGCGGGGATACTGTGCGAAATCTTCATTTGGCCCGAACTGCAGCGGGTTGACGTAAATACTGACCAGCACCTGTTCGGCGCGGGCGGCAGCCAGACGGACCAGAGCCATATGCCCTTCGTGCAGGTTTCCCATGGTGGGGACAAACGCGAGGGTGCCGCGCAGGCTTTGGCGCCACTGACGCAGGCTGGCAATATCCTTGAATACCGGCATGTCAGTGTGGGCGTCGGGGCGGAAAATTGCCGCTGACCACGTCCTGAACATATTGGACAAAGGCTTTCTGCTGCAGGTTTCCGGCTTCCAGATAGCGGCGTGCGAAGGGTGGGCTTTCTGCCTCCAAACCCAATACATCATGGGCTACCAGCACCTGAGCGTCGGTGTCAGGCCCCGCACCAATGCCAATGGTGACGGCATCAATGGCTCTGCTGATTCTGGCAGCGACTTGATCAGGGACGGCTTCCATAACCACAAAGCGCGCCCCGGCTGTGCTGAGTGCTGCGGCTTCATGATGCAGACGCTGAGCCTCGGCATCGGTGTTTCCCTGGCGCTGGAAACTGCCCCACTGGCGAACGCGCTGTGGTGTCAGGCCAATATGCGCACAAATATTGATGCCGCGTTCTGTGCAGAAAGCTACCGTCGCTGCCATTTCCGCACCGCCTTCCAGTTTGATGACATCGGCCCCGGCACGCAGTAATTCACCCGCCGACTCCCAGGCCTGTTCCGGGCTTTTCTCATAAGTACCAAAGGGAAGATCAGCAAATACCAGGCATCCGCCAGCGCCACGGCGCACCATGCGGGTGTGGTAGCACATCTGCTCCAGCGTGACGTTGAGCGTGTCATGATCCCCACAGACGACCATCCCCAGAGAGTCTCCGACCAGAACACCGTGCATACCCGCTGCCGCTGCAAAGCGCGCCGTGGGGTAATCGTAGGCGGTTACCAGCGCCCGTTTGACGCCCTGTTGTTTGTCTTTAACCCAGCGGGAAATTTTCTTGTGCATTGTGCTCCTCAAATGTCTTGCAGGTGATACTTGACCATTTTGATCAAGTTCTCATTGTGCCGCTCTTCATGGACAAAATCCAGTTCTGCGGTATTGATTTCCAGGCACGGCGCGGTGTAGTTGCTGCGCCAGTGCCGATAAGCCTGTTGGACTTTGGCCAGATAATCCGCATTCAGATTTTGTTCATAGGCTCTGGCCCGGGACAGGATACGCTCTTTGAGTGTGGCGAGGGGGGCATCCAGAAAAATCAGCAAAGCGGCGGGCGTGGCTTGATAATGCAGTTGCATTTTGATTTGCTGAAATAATTGGAATTCAGCCGCATTGAGTGTCAGGGGCGTAAATATTTCGTCTTTGCGGGCGCTGTAGTCACTGATGATGTAGGCATTGGTCAGCGCCGCTGTTTGCCACTGCGCCTGACGCTGAAGTAAAAACTGCAGTTCAGTGGCCAGTTCGCCACCGGGTTGCCGATAAAATCCGGGCAGGAAGGGGTTTTCTTCAGGCTTTTCAAGAATCATTTCACCTTGAAAATGATCTGCGAGAAGACGGGCCAAGCTCGTTTTACCGGCCCCTATGGGTCCCTCAATGCTGATGATGCGCGGATGATTCACGCGCTGGCTCTGTGCTGGCGTAAAGTTTCCTTGGGTATGGCCGATTCAGGCAGGCGCGTGACAGACTGGTCAGCAACGGCGGGCAGATAATCGGCAATACATCCACAT
This sequence comes from Acidithiobacillus sp. HP-11, assembly GCF_015100075.1. NCBI lineage: Bacteria > Pseudomonadati > Pseudomonadota > Acidithiobacillia > Acidithiobacillales > Acidithiobacillaceae > Acidithiobacillus > Acidithiobacillus sp. HP-11. Next base: position 87,341 of record NZ_JACKYY010000004.1, on the reverse strand, counting down.
CCTGGTAGGTTCAGCGCAGGATCAAATTCCGCGAGTGGAATCAGGACAAAGGCTCTCTCGCTCATGCGTGGATGCGGTATGCGCAGGCTAGGATCACGGGAAATCAGATAGCCATAACTCAATAAATCCAGATCGAGAATGCGCGGACCCCAGAATATTTCGGCACTGCGTTGTCGGCCCGCCAGGGCTTCCAGATTTTGCAGGGCTTGCATCAGGTCCTGGGCCGGCAAATGGGTTTGCAAACGGGCAACCGCATTGATGAACGCCGGTTGTTCGACCCCGCCAACCGGCTCCGTGCGATAGAGATGCGAACGCCAGAGCAGCTTTGAATCCGGCAATTCTCCCAAAGCCTGGATGGCCTTCTGCACCTGTTGCACGGGCTGCGCAAGATTGCTGCCAATACTGATCCAGGCAATTACAGCGGGTTCGGAGGCAGAATGCCCTGTTTGATCAACCATTGTTGCGCGTTTTCCTTGTTCGAGATTTCGCCATCCAGTTGGGCTTCTCGCAATAATTTCAATGTTTTTCCCAGAGACGGTCCGGCCTTTAGCCCCAGCGTTTGCAGTTCCTGTCCGTTGAATGGCGACGGGAGACGTCTCTGTACCTGCAAGTAAAGACGGGCGCTGTCCACCAGTGTTGGGTTATCGGCATATATCGCCATAGCCGCCAGTATGCCCGCGACCGAGACGCCTTGCCAGATGTTTGCCTTTTGACTGGGACGCTTCGCCTTAAGCAGGGTGTCCGGCAAGCCGGGCAAGACCCGGAGATCCGCCAGCAGCTGACTCCGGTCTGGAACCGGCCACCGGTCGAGATAGTGTTGAATATCGCGTAGGGTTACATCCTGCCAGATGAGAGTCAGCATGGGGATAAAAATGGCCAGCGGCTCCTCAGGAAACTGTGCACTCAGCCACTGAATCTGTTCCTGACCACGCTGCAGCAAAGTTGGCATGGTGTTGCTTGCGGGTGGCGTTGGGCGCAGCAAAAACCAGAGTTTCCAGGCAGTCAGCAGGGATAATGCAACGGGTAGTGCTTCCAATTCCAACAGGTAGCGGAGTTCCCGCCACAATCTTGCGCCACTCAGTTGGGTAAAAATGTCTGCTTGCAGGGCTTGTTTGAGTTGCTGATGACATTCCGGGGCCAAATCCATCTGAAAACGTGTTGCAAAGCGTAATCCCCGCAATATGCGGGTAGGATCATCCAGAAACGAGCGGGAATGCAGGGTTCTGAGTAAACCGGCCTGTAAATCAGCCTGTCCATCATAAGGATCAAGCAGGATTCCGAAATGTTGGGGATCCAGCCGGATAGCCATGGCATTGACGGTGAAGTCCCGGCGCGCCAGGTCGGCATGAATATTTCCGGGGTGAACTTCCGGCAGGGCAGCCGGGGCGGGGTAATGCTCCAGTCGGCACTGGGCAAGATCCAGAGCAACTCCCTGGCTGTCTTCCAGAATAGCCGTGCCGAACTGGGCATGAAACTGATAGTGCGCGCCATGAATCTGCGCTTTGCAGGCTTCCGCCAGCATGCGCGTATCTCCTTCTACGGCCACATCCAGATCGGGCGCATAGCGCTTTAAAAACAGGTCACGGACCGCACCACCAACCAGATAGGCAGGGGTGCCCAGTTGTTGGGCAATACGGCCAATTTGCCGCAGATGGTCCAGCCTTGCAGTTCCCCACTGCTTTTCCAGCAAGGGGAGGAGATTTGCGGAGTCTGCTTCCATGGGGCGGATAGACGTACGACCTCGTCAGTCGTTGTCTGTCACTTCTTCAGTGTCTGCTGTATTTTTTGCAGCCACAGAATCAGAACGGGGATGACGGCGACGCCGTCGTTTGGGACGGCGACTGCGGGTCGCGGGCAGCGGACCGAGAGCCGTTTCCTGTCCGTTTTCCTCTAAGCGGGCGGCTTCGATCAGGATGCGGCGACCTTCATGATCGGCAGTCTGAAATTGTTCCCACCAGTTTCCTAATTCGGCAGCGATCTCTCCGGCTTGGATCCGTAGTAATAAGAAGTCAAAGGCCGCACGGAAGCGGGGATGGGCGAGTAGCGCATGGGGACGTCTTCCGCCTCTGCGCAAAAAACGCGCCTGGAGATCCCAGATTTCGCGCATGGGCAGGGAAAAGCGCCGTGGTACAGCTACCCGGCCCATGCAATCCTGGAGAATATCGCTGGCCGCCTGCTGCAAGGCAATGGCTGCAGGTTTTCCTTGCTGCTCCAGTACCTGGCTTTGTTGTTGCAATACCGGCCAGAACAGGGCTGCAAACAAGAAGGCCGGCGTGACGGATTTGCCATCGTGAACCCGCTGATCGGTCCCTTCCAGGGCGCCCTGTAATAAAATCCGGGCAGGTTCGGCGCTGTCCGTATCGAGGAGGGCGTCAACTTGTGGAAATAAAGCAGCGAACAGGCCATGTTGGCGGAGTAATTCAAAGCTGGAACGGGCGTTGCCATTCAAAAACAGCTTGAGGGTTTCCTCAAAAAGTCGCGCAGAGGGCACTTCCTGCAAGCAGTCCCGACAGGTGCTGATGGGCGCACGAGCGGCTTCGTCGAGTGTGAACCCCAGTTTTGCGGCAAAGCGCACTGCCCGCAACATGCGTACCGGATCTTCGCGATAGCGTTGTTCGGGATCCCCAATAATACGTAAAAGGCCAGCCCGCAAATCTTCCATGCCTGTGGAGAAATCCAGAATGCCGCGATCAGCAATGTTGTAATACAAGGCATTGGCCGTGAAATCCCGGCGCCGGGCATCTTCTTCCAGCGACCCGTAAACATTGTCGGCCAGAATCCGTCCACTTTCACTGCGCTCACTGGCTTCCTTCTTTTTGCCATCGGCGCCGCCCCGGAATGTCGCCACCTCAATGATTTCGCTGCCAAACTGCACATGCACCAGAATAAAGCGCCGCCCGATCAGGCGGGCATTACGCCGAAACAATTTACGAACCTGCTCCGGAAGCGCATCCGTGGCCACATCAAAATCCTTGGGTTCGCGACCCAAAAGCAGATCACGCACCCCCCCACCGACCATGTAGGCCTGAAAACCCGCCCGATGCAAGCCGTTTAGCACCTGCAAGGCGCCGTCGCTAATATCCCTTCGGGAGATATTATGCTCTGCTCGCGGCGTTACCTGCGCGCCGGGAATCTGCACGGAGAGCGGGGTCGGCGCATCGGCAGAGCTGTCCGTACTGGTCTCTGCAATATTTAACTGACTGGTTATAAAAGACTTTAAAGATACCAAGGCTGATCCCTAGCGAGGGTGGTCTGTCATTCTGGGCGACAGTGTACCTGAAAAATCGGGGAAAAGCAGCGTGGAAATGTCCAAGGACGAAGGCCAAGTTCCAATAGATATAAATTACTCTGTATTCGCCTACAAAGGAAATTGCTAACAATGAAGGAGCAAGATTTTAATAAATTATAGTATTAATTTAGTTTTATAAGTTCTGCAACGATCAATGAAGATGTTTAAATGAAAAAGCATATATGATCGCTCTTCAAAAAAATCACTTGGCAATACCATTTTTTAATAACCATGTATATGTATATTGGGCCCATTCTGAATTCACTCCCAGCGTTTTTCCGACTTTATTTATCGCTGTTCTATTGTTTGCGATATTAATTAGTTTCCAATGCGATTGGAATGAGCGATAACCTTTATTTAGTTGTGACGATAAATTTCGATTGTATATAAATATTTTTAAAGATCTATAAAATAAAACTTGATAGGGTTTGCCGAATGTTTTGATTGCGCATTTATTCCATCTCTGACTTGTTTTATTGAAAGCAATAAATTCTAATTTATTATATTGTGCTAGTGGTTTTTGACCAAACCAAAACTGATCGTCACTACTTGAAAGTCTTGGTATAAGGTATCCCATATTGCAACTTAGTGGTCGTGCTGTAATTTTGCCACTTGAAACAATATTAAGGAGTGGCGAGTTTACATCGAAGTATTGCCCGTATCCATTATAAAAATCGTGCTTAATTAGCCATCTTGATAAAGAGTCCGTTCCGTTCCAATTGGATTTATAGCGCCAGTTAGCATGGTTAATTGCATGCATGGCAAGCAAGGTGTATCCCAGTAAAGTCAGCCAATATAAAATTTTTATTTTATTGTCTTTTTTTAACCAAAAACTAGCTGTTATGGATGTAATAATTACAATTATTAAGTAAAATAAGTTGATCAAGAAGCGAGAAGCCCATAACCCACCTGCGAAATTTGTTATTATAAATGCTGACACAATAATACCGATTGAAATACCAGAGAAACTAACTAGAATTTTAGTTCTTGTGTTGACATTTTTTATTGATAACCATGAAAAGATAATTATGCTACACAGGCTTATAAAATATATCACCCAGATTGACCATATATAATTGTTTTTTGGTAGTGGATACAACTGTACGAGTACGCCAACACCCTGAGCTAGTAACTTTATGTGTTGAAACATTTCTGGGAATGAGGCAATACCCAAGCCTTGGCCTGGAACCATGTGCAAAAGCTCAAGACCGAAGTAAGTAATGCGTCCTGCTATGTACGTTATAATTAACGATTTTACTAATGTTCTGCGCGTTGTCTTGTCCGTCTGAAACCACCGTGGTGCTTTCCACGCAATCAGTAAGACAGGTACCGTGAAAGCGGCTTCAAACCAAGGATCTGAAATCGTGCCCACCGCCACACACATTAAGATCAATGGAAGCGCCCAGTTAGGGCGATCACTCAAATAACGAATGAGTCCTATTATGCCAAGTAAACCAAACGCCCATACACTATTATGTGTTACTGGATACGCCAGGATGCCAGGCTGACCTATGGCCATAGGACTAGCCAATAAGCTTAGTAACCATGACAACGCAGCCCACCTCCAGGAATGGGTTACCGTTTTAACGAGTAAACCAGCTAATAGGGCATTCACAACGAAAATAAGCCATCCCTGGATGATGATTGAGGCTCCTGATACACTTGCTAAGGCATAATAAATAAGTGTGAACGGTAGCAAGCTCAGTATTTGATTGTCCTGGGTGAATCTCCAGGTAAATGGAAAACGCCATCCATGATGAATAACGCCTTGATAGATCAAGGCCATCTCCGCCATGTCGGGATTCAACGGAAGCGTCTGAAACGCCGTCCCCAGGCTACTGATGAGTACAGCAACCGAAAGTAACGCAAACAGTCCCCAGATTACCCAACGTTTAATCATTTTTATTTTTGTCCATATTTCTGCTCCAAGCCTTCCTGATTAAATAAACTGGGCGATGCTTGCTTTCTTCGTAAATCCTTCCAAGATATTCACCAATGACACCAAGCGCCATCAATTGCACTCCGCCTAAAAACAGCAGGGTGACCATCATGGAAGGATATCCCTTGACAGGGTTTCCATAAACCAGGGTGCTGATAATCAGCCACAAGGCATAAAGGAAAGCCAGGCCGGAGACGATAAAACCCAGATAAGCCGCTAATTGTAGTGGCACCTGGCTGAATGAAGTAATGCCTTCGACGGCAAAATTCCATAGTTTCCAGTAATTCCAGGTGGTTTTGCCGCTATGTCGGGGCGCACGATGGTAGTAAACATTGGTGCTGCGGAAACCCACCCAGGCAAACAGTCCTTTCATGAAGCGTCGGCGTTCTGGAAGGCTTTGCAAGGCATCCAGTACCGGACGCGACAAAAGCCGGAAGTCACCCGTATCAGCGGGAATATCTACGACGCTCATCCGGTTGATCGCCCGGTAGAAAAAGTGGGCTGAAGCGCGTTTGAGCCAGGACTCTCCCTCCCGGGAGAGACGTACGGCGTTGACCACATCATAACCATCGTGCCATTGGGCAATCAGTTCAGGGATGAGCTCTGGAGGGTCCTGCAGGTCTGCATCCAGGGGAATGGCGGCATCGCCCTGGGCAGCGTCCAGACCAGCCGTTAAAGCGGCTTCTTTCCCAAAGTTGCGGGACAAATCTATGACCTGAATCCGAGGGTCGTGCTGGTGCAGGGCGATCAGCTGCAGGAGGGTGTCATCGGTGCTGCCATCGTTCACACAGACCATTTCCCAAGGTTCACCACAGGCATCCATGATGCCCCTCACCCGCTCATGAAGGATTTTCAGGTTGCCCGATTCATTATGGCAGGGAACGATGATGGAAACGGTCATTGCATGTTTTCGTTATGATATAGGTAGCCTGCGGCGTTAATTGCGAAAGTTAGCAGGCTCAGACCGCTTCGGTCAATTCCGAATCAATCCTCCATACTGGAAAAATGGCTGCTCATTGGCTATAGTTCGGGATGCCTTTTATCACGGGGCTGGGATGCGTACACCCGGCCCCTTTCTTGTTATAGGTGATCCATTATGCAACTGATCGGCGAAGCTCTGACCTTTGATGATGTCCTGCTCGTACCTGCCCACTCTGCAGTGCTCCCCCGCAACGTTCAGATTTCAACACAGTTGAGTCGACGCATCCGCCTCAATATTCCCTTGTTGTCGGCTGCCATGGATACGGTGACGGAGGCCGCCATGGCCATCGGGCTGGCGCAGGAAGGTGGTATTGGTATCGTCCATAAAAACATGTCACCGGATCAGCAGGCCGCTTTGGTGCGACGGGTCAAAAAATTTGAGGCCGGAGTCATCAAGGATCCCATCACTACGCGTGCCAACGTCAGCATCCGTGAGGTGCTACAGATTATGGCTCTGCATGGTATTTCTGGTGTGCCGGTGGTGGATGGAGAACATCTGGAAGGGATTGTGACCCACCGTGATCTGCGTTTTGAAACGCGCATGGATGCGCCCGTAAGTAGTGTGATGACGCCCAGGGAAAGGTTGGTTACTGTTCCGGAAGGTACCAGTCTGGATGCAACCAAAGCCCTATTGCATCAGCATCGAATTGAAAAAATTCTGGTCGTTAATGAAGACTTTGAGTTACGCGGTCTGATTACGGTCAAAGACATTCGCAAGGCCACGGAGCATCCACTGGCTTGTCGTGACGCCCAAGGCCGTTTGTTGGTTGGCGCGGCCGTGGGTGTGGGGGAGGGCACCGATGCCCGGGTGCAGGCACTGGCTGAGGCCGGGGTTGATGTCATCATTGTGGATACGGCTCATGGCCACAGCCAGGGCGTTCTGGATCGGGTACGCTGGATCAAGGAACGTTACCCGGACGTGGATGTCATTGGCGGCAATATCGCCACCGGTGAAGCGGCTCTGGCCCTGGTGGAAGCGGGCGCGGACGGGGTGAAGGTCGGTATTGGGCCGGGCTCTATTTGTACCACCCGGATTGTGGCCGGTGTCGGCGTGCCGCAGGTGACGGCCATCAGTAATGTGGCAGATGCCCTGGCCAATACTGGTGTACCTCTGATTGCCGATGGTGGCATTCGTTTTTCGGGTGATTTTGCCAAGGCGCTGGCCGCCGGAGCCCACTCGGTGATGGTTGGTGGTTTGCTGGCGGGTACGGATGAAGCGCCTGGAGAAATTGAACTTTATCAGGGCCGCTCTTATAAAGCTTATCGCGGGATGGGTTCTTTGGGCGCTATGCAACAGGGATCGGCCGATCGGTATTTTCAGGACGCCAGCCCGGAAGCACCCAAGCTAGTTCCGGAGGGTGTGGAGGGTCGGGTTCCCTACAAGGGGCCGGCTGGACAGGTGATTCATCAATTGCTGGGTGGATTACGTTCCAGCATGGGCTACCTAGGAGCCGAAGACTTGACCGCCTTACGCAATCGCGCCCGTTTCATCAAGATCACCCAGGCTGGCGTTCGTGAAAGTCATGTTCACGACGTCAATATTACCAAAGAAGCCCCTAACTACCGGGTGGAGTGACTCATGCAAGAACGCATCCTGATTCTCGATTTCGGTTCCCAGTTCACCCAGTTGATCGCCCGGCGGGTGCGTGAAACGCATGTTTATTGCGAAATACATCCGCATCATATGTCGCTGACGGATATACAGAATTGGGAACCCCAGGGCATTATTCTGTCGGGAGGGCCTGCTTCTGTTCACGATCAGGATGCACCCATGGTGGATCCGGGTATATTTGCGCTGGGTCTGCCGATTCTTGGTATTTGTTATGGTCTGCAATTAATGGCGCATGTGCTGGGTGGCGCAGTCGCCAAAGCCGAACATCGGGAATATGGGCGCGCCCAGCTGCAGATTCAGGAAGCTTCGGGGCCTTTGTTGCCTTTTAAAAGCGCGGATGCCACCGAAGAAGTCTGGATGAGTCATGGTGATCGCATTGAAAAAATGCCAGACGGATTTCGGATTCTGGCCAGTAGCGCCAATTCCCCTTTGGCGGCTATTGGCGATCCGGTGCGACATTTTTATGGCGTGCAATTTCATCTGGAAGTAGTCCATACGCCGCGCGGGGCAGAAATGCTCACGGCCTTTGTGCGTGGTGTTTGCGGTTGTCACGGTCAATGGACCATGCATTCCTATGTGGACAGCGCCGTAGCTACCATCCGCGCTCAGGTCGGCAAGGGTAAAGTCATTGCAGCTCTGTCTGGAGGCGTTGATTCGGCGGTGGCGGCGGTTTTGATTCATCGCGCCATAGGCGATCAGTTGACCTGTATTTTTGTGGATAATGGTTTATTGCGTTTCGGTGAGTCCGAAAAGGTCCAGACGGTTTTTCGCAATTATTTTCAGATTCCATTACAGGTCATAGATGCCCGGCAACGTTTTCTGGAGGTGTTGGATCAGGTTACGGACCCTGAAAAAAAGCGCAAGGCTATTGGCAATTTGTTCATCGAGATTTTTGAGGAAGAAGCCAAAAAGGTGGAAGGTGCCGATTTTCTGGCGCAGGGCACCTTATATCCCGATGTCATTGAGTCAGTTTCATTCAAGGGTCCCAGTGCCACCATCAAATCCCATCATAATGTTGGCGGGTTGCCGGAACGCATGCATCTGAAGCTGGTGGAACCTCTCCGGGAATTATTCAAGGATGAAGTCCGGGAGCTGGGTCGGGAATTGGGCATGCCCGAAGAAGTCATTCGTCGACAACCCTTTCCTGGCCCTGGTCTGGCGATTCGTTGTCTGGGCGCCATTGATGCAGCACGCCTGGAAATATTGCGGCGTGCAGATCGTATTGTCATGGAAGAAGTTCGCGAGGCTGGATTATATGATCAGCTTTGGCAGGCCTTTGCCGTCTTGCTGCCCGTGAGGAGTGTGGGGGTCATGGGCGATGCCCGCACTTATGATGAAACCATTGCCCTGCGTGCGGTAGAGTCGTCCGACGGGATGACGGCGGACTGGGCGCATTTGCCCTACGCAGTTCTCGGCCGCATTTCCACCCGAATCATCAATGAAGTATCGGGTATCAATCGGGTGGTTTACGATATTTCTTCCAAGCCACCGGCCACCATTGAGTGGGAGTGATCTGAAAATATTTCCCAGCCTGCATTCATGCAGGCTTTTTTGGAGTTATCTGGTATAGACGGATATATCGTGACAATTGCCTTATCGCGGGGCTTTATTATGGCATCGCGCGATACTGCGTCATTTCAAGCTGCTGGAGTGGGTATTATCAATTCCTGGTAAAAAAATAGTTCATCCATATTGGACTGGATTATTAGTATAGTCGATTAAATAATGGATTAATTATGTGGATAGTTTGCAATTGCCATATTATGTTTATTTTTTTATAATAATATGTTATAATTAAAATATATTTGATGAAATTTAGGCGGACATGAGAAATAAATCACCGGATAAATCGCGGAATTTATTGCAAACGAAAGCACAACGTTGGGTTGTAAAAATAGGCAGCAGCCTTCTCACAGATGAGGGAAGAGGCCTCGATCGAAAGTCCATAGGCGGCTGGGTCCGACAAATTATTGCACTTCGCCGTTCCGGCATTGAAGTCATTCTGGTTTCATCAGGGTCAGTCAGTGCCGGAGTGCAACGTTTAGGTTGGTCGCAACGACCAGCGAATCTTAAGGAACGTCAGGCGGCCGCTAGTGTTGGTCAATCCGCTTTGATTCACACCTATGAAAAACTTCTTCGAGAGTGCGATGAACCCAATGAAATGCCCATTCATTGTGGTCAGGTTTTATTGACACACGATGATCTGCGCAGCCGACGCCGCTATCTGAATGCCCGTTCTGCCTTGTTGACCTTACTCGAAATGAATGTTTTGCCAATCATCAACGAAAATGACACAGTTTCTTACAATGCCATCAATCTTGGTGATAATGATACGCTTGCCGCTGTGGTCAGCAATTTGCTGGATGCGGATTTGCTGGTCATTCTGACGGATCAGGATGGGGTGTTTAATGCCGATCCGCGCAGCAATCCGGACGCGCAGCTACTTACAGAAGTTAATGCTGGTGCCGCCATGCTGGAACGGATTGCCGGTAGTGGCGGTTCGGGTGTCGGCACCGGTGGTATGCTCGCCAAGGTGCGTGCAGCAACTCGTGCTGCCCGTTCCGGCACATCCACCATTATTGCCAATGGTCGCTGCGACAATGTCTTACTGCGCATTCGCGATGGCGAAGCTCTGGGTACTTTCATTCATGCCCGACTTCCCAAGCTGGATGCGCGTAAACGCTGGCTGGCCGGACATTTGCGGGCAAGAGGAACGCTGCACCTGGATGCTGGCGCGGTCCACGCGTTAAAGCAGGATGGCGGGAGTTTGTTACCGGTTGGGGTAACGGCTCTGGAAGGTAATTTTCATCGCGGTGATCTGGTGCTCTGCAAGGATCCCGATGGTAATGTGTTTGCCCGAGGCCTGGTCAATTGGGACGCTAACGTGGTGCAACGCTGTCTGGGTAAAAAAAGTCCGGAAATTGCAGATGACCCCGATGTGGCAGAAGGGGTCATGATTCATCGCGATAATTTATTAATTCACTGATTGCCTGGTTCTAGTGGATCATGAATGGTCCCGGTAGCCTTATCTACAGGAAGAATTTGACTGGGGATAAAGTGCACATCCTGTTGCTGGTGGGCCAGACGAATATTGTGACGTAACAAACTCTCCACGACCGATGCCCGCAAATCGGTTTGGACGTTAAAACTTTTATTGCAGTCATCAAGATAAACACGCAAGTAAAACTGCAAGGCATTTTCACTGACATCCAGCAACAAGGCAGTCGGAGGAATTCCACGCGGGTCATCCTGCAGAACATCCGGATGATTTTGTCCTTCCTTGACCAATAATTCTTTGACCAGTTTAATATCCGCGCTATGGGCAACATTAAATGGAATCATCAGGCGCAGCACACTGTTGGTATACATCCAGTTGGTCACCTGACCAGAAATGAGCTCGGAGTTGGGTACAAAGACTTCGGTACGATCAAAAGTCAGGATCAGTGTGTAACGAATACTCATTTTTTCTACATAACCCTGAGTGCTGCCGACCTGAATCCAGTCACCCACCCGAATCGGTCGTTCGAGTAACAGAATCAACCCAGAGACAAAATTATTGACAATATTTTGCAATCCAAAACCAATGCCCACTGACAGTGCGCCCGCAATAATGGCGAGATTATGGAGGGCTACACCGGCTGTTGAAAGGGCAATAAGTATGGCAATAATAAAACCTGTATAACGTACAATAGACAGAATTGAATGACGTGCACCGCTTTCCATATGACCAATAATACGGGAATTATCAGAAAGATAGCGTTGCACAAATGTATTGATATTAATCAGCAGGATCAATAGTCCAATGGCAATAATCCAGCGGAAAGGTTGAAGATGAAAGGTTCCAACGGTAAACCCGGTAATGAAATACTTCCATATTAATGAGAAGCCGGTATGGGTGAGCCCCCAGGCGTAAAGAATGAAGGCGCCAATTCCCAACCAGACGGCAATATGACTCAGCGCACTGAACCAGCCAAGCCAAGGTAGTGCTTGATCATCCTTGAGTCCCAGACGTAGCTTCAGCACATGTTGCCAGCGACCATCTTTACGCGCAGTGTAATTCCAGAAATCACTGAGCCCCCAGGAAATAAACAGGCCAATACCCAGTGCTAACAAGGACATCAGCAGGCCAAAAAACAGATAGTTGGTTAGATTGCGATAACCCAGTAATGTAAATACAGCTGTTGCCAGCAGCGCAATCAGTATAATAATCCGCAAAAAAGGGTAAGCTTTAAAGGGCCTTTTACCTCCGGCTTCCATGACCAGTCGGATTACCGCGCTGATCACCAAAAGATGATAAATCGACCATAATAAAGCCTGTTGTTGCCTGTTCAGGAAATCCTGTGGAGCGATAATAATCCAGCTCACCGCAAAGGCGGCCAAAAAAGCAATAAAACGCAGGGTACGCAATGTGGAACGTAAGGTTTCCGGACCCCAGGCGAAATGATGAAAAACGACTCCACTGGGACGTAATGCCCAAGTGACCAGAATCGCCAGCAAGGCATAGCCTCCCCAGGTTATCAGCACAATATCTACAAATGGAGAAAGGACCCCTGTAAAGTGCGCTGCTAGTGCCGTTGCGGAAACGCCGGCAACAATGGGTAAGTAGTGATAGAGACTTTTTTGCGCTGCCGATAGTTGCGTTCCAAGCTTTGTGCTCTCGGGAAGTGATTTACGTACAATCAGCAGTAATAAAAAAACAAATAGACCAATGGCTATGGATACCTGAAGGTTTTTCTGGGCAAAAATGAAGCGATGATTGCGATGAAACCAGTAGTTTCTCTCCTGCGTCCAGGTACTTGAGCTTACAGCCCAAAAAGTATTAATCTGTGCCCATATATTTTGATCCTTACGTAATAGTATTTGCGCATGCAGATTGTCACGCTTTTTCTCAATTTCTTGTTCCAAGTCAGTGCTGGCTACCGCAATAATTTTGCAGGTAGCAATTTCTCCCTGCAGATCTTTTTGTCGAGTAAGTAGTTTTGTTCTTAATGCCGTCAGATTTTCTGGTTCACCGGTGACCGCAGGCCCGAGAATTCCCAAGCCACTATCAGTCTGTTTAAGCTGATTATTCTTGTCGCTGATGCACTTCTGTGCATGGTCTTTGATGATGCTGGTGCTTTTATGCCAATTAAGAAGCTGCTGCATATCAACTGGTTGTTCTAATTGTGTATGTATTTCCTGCAGAATTTTGCTGTCCTGATCAATTTTTGTGCTGGTAGATGCATCAGCAGAAAAAGAAAAAACCAATGTTATAAATATAAGAATATTAATGATAACAGTGTACATGGAATTATTTTTAAAGTGTGAGCCGTGCCGTATCGAAAAAGAAGATTTTCGTTCTGTCACAATAACTCCTATTTATGGCAGTAAGATAATATTCAAAAAACATCAGGATGAATAAATATAACATAATCTGGCATTAAAGACCTAATCCCTAGGCTGTAGCCAAATGACCGCAGTATGGTCAGATCATTAAAAACCGGTCTGTGAACGAAAAGGGGCGTCTGCTTGTCGGGGTATGGAGACAGGCTGGGCGAGTATGTAGGGCGTGCATGGCTAAGATAATCATTTTGTCAGAATTTGATCCTATTCATGAAGATGACGTAACTACCGGTAGAGAAAAGATTTTACTTCTGATCCGGCTAAAGGAATGAGAGTTTTTAATAACTGGCATGCAGTTTGCTTAAGCATACCATTCTCCCTGAATCGAAAAAGGACCTCTCATGAAAAAGTCACTCAGCAATATGGTTTTTGTTCTGCTGCTTGCCACGCCTTTTATGGCCTTGGGGAGCTTTGTGCATGCCGTCACCCCTTTACATAACCAACTGGCGCAAGGGTCTTTGCCTCACCCTATTGTTCACGGTGAATATCAGGCAGTACGCGTTATGGGTAAAACTGCCGCGCATCTTGAATCCGCTGGCTGGCTGCAGTTGCATCCGGACAAGTTAAAAGTTCGCACCTGGTCACTCTAACTGGCCAAGGCCTTTCGGGCACTGCGCTTCAACAGGGGCAGTGCCATTTTTTGTAAGGTGGGTGGTAGGGATACCGGTTTTAGCAACATTTTAATTGCCATTTCAAAGGGGTAGTGGCGGCTGACCCAGTCTCCCATCCGTTCCCGGAATGCCGCAAAGTCCTTACCTGAAAAAGTTTGCCCAGGATTTTTTACTTCAAAAGCATTTTTGATGGCTAAATAGCTATCTTCCTGATCGACTTCCGACACTCTTTTCCAGAGTTCCCGGCCAATTCGCCAGCGTGAATTTTTTTCCTGCTGCTGATAAGCCTGAAAGAATTTATAAAAGTATTTGTAGTGGTGGACTTCATCAGCACGAATGCGCCCAGCCAGTAAACGGAGAACCGGTTCCGGGCTGGCGGACTGAATCATGGTGTAAAAACTGGCGGTACCTGTCTCTACGACGCAGCGAGACGCCATTTCCAGCGCCTGGCTAGGACCCAGCAAATCTGTCTGGCAGTAGGGCATGTAAGCTTGCACAAAGCCTTTATAGGCGCGCTCCCAGTCGAAGTCTGGCCAGATCTGCAGGACATAGGCCTTCAGGGCCAATCCATGCTGAACTTCTTCCTGCTCCCATTCTCTGCTGAGCCATGCAGTAGCCGCAGCATTCTCCTGAAAGTATTCCACCAGATTGCGGGCATAGAGGTCAGAAAGCGTTTCCACAAAGGAGGCTCCTGCCAGCAGATAAAACCAGTCTGTCTGATCAACTATTCTGGTTTTTTCTATGCTTGCATAGGGTATATCTGCCAGAGTCCAAGTTGGATGCTTTCTCATAGTGGGGATGGCAACGGGCATGGATTGAGCCGTCTCCTTTGGGGTGGATGAAATCGGGTCAAGGATTATAGCCCAGATCCTGGTCATTGGCGCCAGCCTGTGCAAAAGCTTCCCGTCTTTTCTTGCACTGGGGACAAAAACCACAGTGTTTTTCGCGCCCCAGAAGGCAACTATAGGTTTTTTTCCAGGGAACGTGCAAACGATTCCCCTCAAGTATGATGCTAGCCTTACTGAGTTGAATCAGAGGCGTTTCCAGTTGCAAATTCAAAGTGCCAAGGGTGTTTGTGATGGCATTCTGAAAAGCGGGACGTGAGCAGGTATCTACCTGCGCATCATCAGCGCTGAGACCTATCACAATGCGTTGAATATTCAAATTGCTGGCAATCGTCGCAATGGCAGCAATAGCGAAAAAATTACGATGGGGCAGGGGGACATGGTACCGTTCAGCGCGCAATGCTCCAACGGCATTTCCAAAAGCGGACAGATCATAGCGTTGTGCTTGGACTTGCTGATTTTCACTCAGCCTTTGCACGGCTTCCCACTCCTGTTGGGCAGCGCGTTGCGCATAGTCCAGAAAAACCGGTTGGGGGCACTCAGTTTGGGCAAGCTGAAATAACAGCGTGCTGCTTTCTATGCCGCCGCTCATCAGCAGCAGGCAATTTGCGGTTTTGGGCCGGGCCACTTCCAGAGACATCGGGTCTGGCGACATTGGGTCGGGCTGGCGTATGATCGCTGCGGTTTCGGTATGAGTATTCATGGAGATTGAAGATAACATGAGTTCATGCGTCAGTGTGCATCCGGTCAATCCTCAATGGCGCCTGCTGGAGCCGGTACTGGATGTGTTACGGGCTGGCGGGTTAATTGTTTTCCCGACAGACACCTGTTATGCCTTGGGTTGCATGGTTGGCGCCCGCGCCGCCCAGGAACGATTGCGGCGTATCCGTCAACTGGATTTGCAGCATGATCTTTCCCTCCTGTTTCCGGGAATTGCCCAACTCGCAGAATATGCCAAGTTGGATGACCGCGCTTTTGCTTTGCTGCGTAAAGCCTTGCCTGGACCTTATACTTTTATTTTGCCAGCCACCAAAGACGTTCCTCGGCGTTTGGCGGACCCGAAAAAGCGGAGCATCGGGGTGCGTATTCCAGCTCATCCCATTTGTGAAATGCTCCTGGCAGAGTTGGGTGAACCCTTGATGAGTTCGACACTGCAATTGCCTGAAGCTGATATTCCGCTGATTGATCCAGAAGAAATTTGCACGCTGCTCGGTAACCAGGTGGATAAGGTGATCCTCGCCGAACAGGGGCGGGCCCAATGCTCGACCGTTATTGATTTGTTGCAGTGGCCCCCGCAATTGCTGCGCAAGGGGGCCGGAGACCCGGCTGCTCTGGGGTTGGAATAATTCTGGCCAACGGCTGTTACCGGGTCAACGGTTCCGCAAATGGGCTGCATTAGGTGCCGGTAGTTCCTGCTGATATACTAGTGACCATGTTTGATATCACACATTTTGTTCGTACCCTTGCGATCTGGGCGATTCCGGTGCTGTTTGCCATCACCGTGCATGAGGTCGCCCACGGCTGGGTGGCCTGGAAGCGAGGCGACCCCACGGCGATGCTCATGGGTCGTCTGACCCTGAATCCGGTGAAACATATTGATCCTTTTGGAACGATTATCCTGCCGGGTATCTTGTTGCTGTTTCATTCCCCCTTTTTATTTGGATATGCCAAACCAGTGCCGGTGAATTTTAGTGGCCTGAAAAAGCCGAAAACGGACATGGTCTGGGTAGCTATCGCCGGACCCGCAGCCAATCTGCTGATGGCCATTTTCTGGACAGCCATATTGTGGTTGGGTGGACACCTTCCCGGCACCCTGGCTTATGTCGCTACACCCATGCAGTTGATGGGCGAGGCGGGCATTATCATCAATGTCATCCTGATCATTTTCAACCTGATACCGATTCCGCCACTGGACGGCGGCCGGGTTGCCGTAGGCTTGTTGCCGGCTTCTGCCAGCATCGCCCTCAGCCGAGTTGAACCTTATGGGTTTATTATTCTCATTGTGCTGCTTTTTACCGGCATTTTGTGGAACGTACTGGGCCCATTGTTTTTATGGGTTTATCATTTTTTCCTGGCAGTAGGTGCTGGATAATGAAAGAAATTATTGTCTCTGGAATGCGTCCAACGGGGCGTTTGCATATTGGTCATTATCATGGCGTACTGAAAAACTGGGTACGCTTGCAGGATCAGGGCGAGTGCTATTTTTTTGTGGCAGACTGGCATGCGCTGACCACCCATTATGAAAGCGTTGAGGGCATCAGTACCGCCGTTTGGGATATGCTGGTTGAGTGGCTGGCGGTGGGAATTGATCCGGATAAAGCAGTTCTATTTATTCAGTCGCATGTTCCCCAACATGCCGAATTGGCCCTGCTGCTGGGGATGCTGACGCCTTTGTCGTGGCTGGAGCGCGTGCCGACTTTCAAGGACCAGCAGGAAAAACTGCGGGAACGGGATCTGGCGACCTTCGGTTTCCTCGGTTATCCGCTGCTGATGACGGCGGATATTCTGCTGTATGAGGCCCAACAGGTGCCCGTAGGGGCCGATCAGGTGGCACATCTGGAAATCAGCCGGGAGCTGGCTCGACGTTTCAACAGCTTTTATGGCCGTGATGCGGAAACCCGGCAGCAGATTGAAAGAGGGTTGCAGGCCATGGGCAAGCGTGCTGCCAAAACTTTTGCTCAGTTGCAACAGCGTTTTCAGCAAAATGGGGATTTGTTGGCCGTCACCGAAGCGGCTGAATTTCTCCGGCAGCAGGCAGGATTGAGTCCGCTGATGCAGGCGCAGTTATTGGCGCATCTGGAAGGGAAGGGCCGTGAAATTCTTCGCGAACCTCAGGCGTTACTGACTGCCGCTTCCAAATTGCCCGGCCTCGATGGCCAAAAAATGAGTAAATCCTATGGGAACACCATTCCCTTACAGGAAGACCCGGAACATATTCGCAAGAAAATTCGTACCATGCCTACTGATCCGGCGCGCGTCATGCGTACTGATCCGGGTACTCCGGAAAAATGTCCGGTATGGGGATTTCATCAGGTATATTCCAGTGAGGAGACGCGAAACTGGGTGCGACAAGGCTGTACCAGCGCCGGTATTGGTTGTCTCGATTGCAAACAGCCTGTGATTGAAGCAGTGCTCGTGGAGCTGGCACCGATTCGCGAACGCGCCGAATACTGGGCAGCGCGTCCGGAACAATTGCGGGAAATTGCCCATGCTGGTGCGCAACGTGCCCGTAACAGGGCCGGGCAGACTATGGAAAAAGTGCGCTCCGCCATGGGCTTGGCTCACGAACTGGGTATTGGTTGAGTGATATTCACGTGACGGTGGTGAATGCTGGCATGGGGCAGGCCGTACAGGTCAATGGTCAGCCCTTGGACAGCTTACCAGAGGGCTTGTTTATTCCTCCCGATGCCCTGGAGTTGCTTCTGGACAGCTTTTCCGGACCTCTTGAATTACTGCTTTGGCTGATTCGTCGTAACCGTATGGATATTCGCGATATTCCGGTGGCGGAAGTCACCCGTCAGTATTTGCAGTACCTCCAGGAAGCCCGGCGGCGGAATCTGGAGCTGGCAGCAGAATATCTGCTGATGGCCGCCTGGTTGGCGGAAATCAAGGCAAGAATGCTGCTTCCGGTACCACCCGCCTGTGAAGACGAAGAAATGGACCCTCGACTGGAGCTGGTGCGTCGTCTTGAGGCCTTGGCGCTGGTGCAAAGCCAGTCAGAAATCCTCCAATCCTTGCCGCAGTCAGGGCGCGATTTCTGGATGGCCAACCCGGTCTCCTATGATGACTTGCCTCCGTCTCTGCCTCTGATCGAACTGGGTGATATTGCTGCGGCCTGGTTGCGTATACAGCGGCGCCCCGAGCGACGTGATCAAACTGTCCATCATCTTTCCAACCCGGCCATGGGTTTGCGGCAGCGCATGGTGGAAGTGCTGCTTTGCTGTCGTCGGGATCAGCGTCCCTGGCAACTGCTTGAGTTGTTGCCTGAGTTAAGTCGGCAGGCCTTGGCTATATCCTTGTTGGCCATTCTGGAGTTATTGCGCCAGGAAGCCTTGCAACTGCATGATGATGGCGCCGGTGGCTGGCAGGTAAGTATCGCGGGTATGGAGGTTCCGCAGCATGCGTGAGGCCTTGCTGGCTTTGTTTTTGTCCAGTGCAGAACCACTGTCGCGGGAACAGCTCGCTGGCATTTTCGCCGACGACCCGGAATATGCGGGTTGGGAAGCGGCACTGGAGATTTTACTGGCCGCTGGTGAAGGCCCCATGCAGCTGATCGCCGTTGCAGGTGGATATCGTCTGCAGATTCATCATCGCCACCATGGGCTGTTAGCGCGCTTGCATGTAGAGGCTCCCCGCCCATTGAGCAAAGCGGTGCTGGAAACATTGGCGGTTATTGCCTATCAACAGCCTGTTACCCGTCCGGAAATTGAACACTGGCGGGGAGTATCGGTAGGTGCGAGTATCATGCAGCAGTTACAGGAGCTTGGCTGGATTGCTGTGGTAGGTCACCGCGAAAGCCCTGGTCGTCCGGCGCTTTGGGCAACTACTTCTGAATTTATGCAGCATTTTGCTTTGGCTTCCTTGGGAGATTTGCCCGTAGTAAGGACCGATAAATAGAAAGATTATTTTAATATTAGAAAAAACTTATTTGACGGCTTGATAATATGGTCGCATATTTTTGTGGAATTTGTTGATGGCGGTTAATAAAAAGAGGCCGGCATCCGCATTGGGTTAGATGTGGTCAATAATGTGACGAGGAGCAGACCAATGGCACATGTAGTGATTTTAGGGGCAGGTACAGGTGGCATGCCCGCAGCTTATGAAATGAAGGAAGCCTTGGGTTCCGGGCATGAAGTGACGCTCATCAGCGCCAATGATTATTTCCAGTTTGTACCATCAAATCCCTGGGTGGGCGTGGGCTGGACCAAACGGGATGACATTGCTTTCCCCATCAAACCTTATGTAGAACGCAAGGGCATTCATTTTATTCCCAAGGCAGCGGAAAAAATTGATGCTGAAGGCCAGGAAATTACCCTGGCTGACGGAAGTAAGGTGCGTTATGACTATCTGCTGATTACCACCGGACCCAAACTGGCTTTTGAAAATGTACCGGGCTCCGATCCGCACGAAGGCCCCATTCAGTCTATTTGTACGGTGGATCATGCGGAAAAAGCCTATCAGGACTATCAGGCGCTTCTGGCCGAACCCGGTCCCATTGTGATCGGTGCCATGGGCGGTGCCAGTTGTTTCGGGCCAGCTTACGAATATGCTATGGTTTTAGCTTCTGACCTTAAAAAGCGCGGCATGCGTGACAAAATCCCTTCCTTTACTTTTGTGACCAGTGAGCCCTATTTGGGTCACCTGGGTATTCAGGGCGTTGGTGATTCTACCGGAATCCTGAGCAAGGGGCTCAAGGAAGAAGGTATTGAAGCCTACACCAATTGTAAGGTCACCAAAGTAGAAGGTGGCAAAATGTTTGTCACCCAGGTCAATGACAAGGGTGAAGTAGCCAAGGAATTCACCTTGCCAGTCAAGTTCGGCATGATGATTCCTGCTTTCAAGGGGGTTCCTGCCGTAGCGGGTGTTGAAGGCTTGTGTAATCCGGGCGGCTTTGTGCTGGTAGACGAACACCAGCGCAGCAAAAAGTACGCCAACATTTTCGCTGCTGGCATTGCCATTGCGATTCCTCCGGTGGAAGCCACACCGGTGCCTACTGGGGCCCCGAAAACCGGCTACATGATCGAATCCATGGTTTCTGCTGCGGTGCACAATATCAAAGCGGACCTGGAAGGTCGTAAAGGTGAGCAGACCATGGGTACCTGGAATGCCGTCTGTTTTGCTGACATGGGTGATCGCGGCGCAGCTTTCGTAGCTCTGCCGCAGTTGCGTCCCCGCAAGGTTGACGTATTTGCCTATGGTCGCTGGGTGCATCTGGCCAAGGTGGCCTTTGAAAAATATTTCATTCGCAAGATGAAAATGGGTGTTTCCGAACCTTTCTATGAAAAAGTGCTGTTCAAGATGATGGGCATCACCCGCCTCAAGGAAGAAGTACCGCCACATCGTAAAGCTTCCTGAGCATCACCCGCAGCAAAACATCAGACCCCGCCTCGCGCGGGGTTTTTTATCCTGAAAACTACCATGAGGCATGCCCGGAGATTTTTGAACAATGGATGAAAAATTACAAAAAGTTTTGGCACGCTTTGGTCTGGGATCCAGAAGACTTATGGAACAATGGATTACTGCCGGTCGTATTCAGGTGAATGGTCAGGTCGCCAAACTGGGGGATCGGGTTACACCGCAGGACAAAATATCGGTAGATGGAGAAGCCTTGCGGATTCCTTCCTGGGTTCGCCCGCGACTGCGGGTGCTGCGTTACCACAAGCCAGCAGGGGAGCTGACTACCCGGAATGATCCCGATGGTCGTCCAACTGTTTTTGATCGCTTGCCCAAGTTGCGTGGCAGTCGTTGGGTGGCCGTTGGCCGTTTAGACTATAACACGGAAGGACTCCTCCTTCTCACCAATGATGGGGATCTGGCCAATGCCTTGATGCATCCCCGTGCGGGCATTGAAAGAGAATACGCGGTCCGCATATTGGGTGTTTTGAGTAACGAACAGCAAATCCAGCTTTTGAAAGGTGTGACGCTGGAAGATGGGGAAGCGCGATTTCTCAAAATTGAAGAGGCTGGTGGTGAGGGAGCCAATCACTGGTATCACGTCACTCTTGCTGAAGGTCGCAACCGGGAAGTGCGCCGTCTGTTTGAAGCCTTGGGTCTGGCAGTCAGCCGTTTGATTCGAGTGCGCTATGGCGTGGTGGAAATGCCGCGTTTACTCAAAAATGGTTATTTTGATGAATTACCCGATGAAGAACGAGATAATCTGCTGGCTAGCGTCAAATGGGTGAATCCGGCAAGGCCGATGACCGAGCATGGAGTGGCAGATTCTAAATCGCACAACTCAAACAGATCATCATCGGAGCGGCATCCAGGGGCATCTCGTTCATCGAGGTACAAATTTTGAACGAATGTATTATAATTGATTCATATGTAATATTTGTGTTACTTTGCTCGTGTAAGCATGCTGAGAGAGTGTTCATATGGAACTCACGACCCAATCCAGAAGCCCCGTTAACGAGGTGCGGACTTATTTATTGGTACCGGAAAACAAGATTCAAGAAGTTACGCGGGCACAGTGTCTTGATCCGGAGAAGGATGATGCGAATATTTCATGGATGACAACAGTTTTGTTTATTATTCTTTCAGAGGTCATAGGTTTTTTTGTCAAACTATTTCGTTGAAGCTTGATAATATTCACCGATAATTTCCCAAGCAGCAAAAATTATCCGAGTGATGATATGTGCTGCGAACCATATAACAAAAAAACGTAATACATCCATTATTATAGGTATCCAGAAAGGGAACTCCCCACCGAATCCCAAGGGCTGGGGTAGCAATCCCCATTCAGCAGCAATAATGGCCAATAACCAGGTGATCGCCCAACTTTTTACGCTGGCAGTAGGGCTACTGCGGCGCTTGGGCTTGAATTTCTGATCAACTATTGGTTCTTTCTTGTCCTTTGCCATGATATCTCGTAGTTATTTTTTAGTGACCCATGACATGGTCGCGCAGTTTATCCAGTTGTTGTTGCACCATGGTGCTGAGACTTTTCAG
This sequence comes from Acidithiobacillus sp. HP-11, assembly GCF_015100075.1. Taxonomy (NCBI): domain Bacteria; kingdom Pseudomonadati; phylum Pseudomonadota; class Acidithiobacillia; order Acidithiobacillales; family Acidithiobacillaceae; genus Acidithiobacillus; species Acidithiobacillus sp. HP-11. Next base: position 65,014 of record NZ_JACKYY010000004.1, on the reverse strand, counting down.
CTGATCGGCACCAGTATGAACGGCGGCATTATCTCCTTTTTTTAAGGCATTAATAATGGCGATTCCCAACTTATGTACTTGCGGATGAACCTGCTGTACAGCAATAAAGGCTTCGGATTGAGCGATGGGAGTTTCCAGCATGCTGTCCATCCATTGCCCTAAACGGCACTGGTGGTGGTCCTTAATGTTGTTGATATCAATTTGGCTGGCTTTATCAGTAATCGCTTCCAGAATTCGGCTGACCCATAAAACATGGTCTGCCTTAACCACGGTCAGTCGAGTGGCCAGTGCCGGATCACCCTGCATGGCCGCTTCACTGGCGTGCGCCAGTTCATCACGAACATGGTCGAGACACTGGCGGATAGCCTGGAATTGCTGAGCAAATTGTCCCATGGACTGCTGCAATGCATTCATGTGTGTACCCATGCTTTCTGCGGCGACAACTTCCCGGGCACTCCCACTGACAATGTTTTCAATGTTTCCACGGGTTTTTTGTGCAGACTGGTTGGCCATACCCAGGACCTCAGCAACGGTTTCGAGAGCATCTCCGCCACGACGCAAATGTTCCACACTGGCGCTGACGCCCGTTTCAACTTGTATGGCTCCTTTGTTTATGGTGGTTGCAGAACTACGTATATCAGCAGCAGCACGAGCAGAACTTTGCGCCAGTTTTTTGACTTCATCGGCAACTACCGCAAAACCGCGCCCATGTTCCCCGGCGCGTGCAGCCTCAATAGCCGCATTGAGAGCCAGCAGGTTGGTTTGCTTGGCAATTTCCTGCACTTTGCCTGCCAATGTGGTAATAGTACGGGTTTGCTGCAGAAAAGCCTGTACAGTTTCCCCCATGGATGTGACGGTTTGCTCGACGAGATCCATTTCGCCAATTAACACGGAAAGCCGTTCGTTTCCCATCTGCACATCATGTAAGGTCGCTTCGGCCAGCGACTGGTTGGAGCCAATACTGTCAGCCGTGCTGCGCACCGCTTTTATGACCGCATCGGCCTGATCATACAGGGATTGGCTATCCAGCTGTGCAGTACGTAAATCCTGCTCTAAGTCCATACCCAGCAAGTGACTTTCAGCAGTTTGCTCCAGGGCTGTAACTTGATGATCCAGAACTTTACAGCTTTGCCAAAGACGTGCTTTTTGCCAATCACAAATCGGCGTAATGGTTTTTCCGAGTTCAGGATCATCTCGAATTAACTGTGCCGTTTCTGCGTCACCATCCAGGCAGGCAGAAAACAGGGAAAGCAGAGTATGGTTTTCAGTGGACATGGCGTAGCCTCGTCATGGTGAGATTTTAGTGAGAATGAATAACGCTCGTAATAGCGCGAGCCAGATCATCCGGTAAAAATTTTGCTACGTAGCCATCCGCGTTGACACTGCGCGCATGGGCTTCATTGGCGGTACCAGATAGCGATGAGTGAATGACGACCGGTACATCGCGGAGGGCTTCATTTTCTTTAATATGACGGGTCAATGTAAATCCATCCATTTCGGGCATTTCAAGATCGGTCAAAACCAGTGCGACCTTGTCACGAAGTGGGGTGCCTGACGCTTTGGCATCTTGCGCGAGCTGTTTTAAACGTTCAAGTGCTTCCTTGCCGGTTTTGGTTCCTATAAAAGCCAAGCCCAAACTTTTCAGGGTTTTTTCGATCTGATTGCGCGCGACACCAGAATCATCGGCATAAAGAATGACGGCACCTTTGGGAATTTCTATGGCATGTTGTTGTACGAGTTCATCTCCGGCTTTGAAACGCGAAGGTAATACCTGACGAAGAATGTGTTCCACATCCAGCACCAGAGCCAGGCGTGCGGTTTCTTCGTCCTCATCAAGCCGTGCCAGACTGGTGACCAGGCCGCCTACTGAGGCACCCTCCGCAGAAAGTACGCGACTCCACTCCAGTCGGACAATTTCTTCGACATCTTCAACGGCAAATCCTTGCACAGAACGCTCATATTCTGTAACCAGCAGAATATTTAATCCGTCTGTTTTGCAGCCGACCACCTCTGGTAAATTAATCACGGGAATGATTTGTCCACGTATGTTGGCGACGCCCATCACATGCTCAGGCGCACCGGGCATGGGCGTGATTTTGGGCATGACCAGTGCTTCACGGACCTTGAACACATTGATCCCAAAAAGTTCGCGGCTATTGATTTTGGGATCCGTGCCGAGACGGAATACCAGCAGCTCAAACTTGTTGGTGCCCGCAAGCTGGGCGCGTTCATCAACTTCCCGCAGTAACTGATTCATGATCCAATCCTCAATAGGTTTTTTGAATGATCGCGCTTAGCGCGTCCATATGCTGGAAAATATTATCCCGACTATCCAGGACCTGCCGCAGTAATTTGCCAGTACTTTCCTGATCACCGGCTTGATGTGCAGCCAGTAGTTCCCGCGCGCGTTGATGGAATTGCCGATGCGGCTCGGCCAGGGCGACAAATTCAGCTTCATTGCCCAGAAGCTGCCTCCCTGTTCCTTCATACCATGAGCCCAGAGCACACTGATGTTGGTCCTGCAGATCATCCGGACTCATTGGTGACCCATTATCACTCACGGCATTTTGCAGGCGGTGAACCAATGCTTCATGACTTTGACGGGCGGCATCCAGGGTCATGGATACCGCTAGCGTGCGTAAATTTTTTATTTCTTTTTGCAGATTGCGCGTCACATCCATGGATTGCTGCGCCTGTTGCTGATTGTTCTGTGCGGCACTATCAATATTTTTTGCCGTTAAATTGACGGCTGTTATATTGTTTTGCACTTCGTCTGTGGCATCCTGGACACGTTTGGATAAATTCCGGACTTCATCAGCTACTACGGCAAAACCTCGACCATGTTCTCCGGCACGAGCGGCCTCAATGGCGGCATTTAATGCAAGCAGGTTGGTTTGATAAGCAATTTCGCGGATAGTCTGGGCGATGCGGCTGATTGCAACTACCTGATTCATGAGGGACTGCGAGGCTTGATGGTTATCATCAATAGCTTTTGTAAGTAACGTCAGATTTTTGTTGACTGTTTCCATAGCCGAAGCAGCTTCAGCGGATGTATGGGTGAGTATACGCGCATTTTGGGTCGCATTTCTGGAGCTACTTTCCGAAAATTCATCCATAGTACTCTATTCCCTTTAATGGTTAATTGATCCCGGTACCGACATTGATTTTGTCGAACCAGTCCAGAAAGCGCTTAACATTATCGCCACTATAAATAGCCCCATGCTGTGGGCAGAGATGTTGTATATCTAATTGACTCACCCGCTCTATCCAGTTTTTCTTGGCGGCATTGGAAGGCATCCAGCGTTCATGAAAATATTTGGCTTTTTTGATATGTTCTTCAAAAGCGCGCCCGGTTTTATCGCGTCGGTCTACCCATGCGTCATGACCGGGGGGTAATAATGCGGCACCCACATCACCGGAAAACAAAATTTTTGCCTCTGGATCATAAACATGAAAATTAGCTGAAGAATGCAGGTAGTGAGCCGGTATAAACTCCAGGCGCCGCCCTCCAATCATCACATCTCCGCCCTCATCAGGAATGTTTTGCAGTGGGGCATTGAGCGCACCATAATGACGTATAAAACCTTCCCATAGCTTGGGAACGTGCCATTCCATTTTATCGTTACAGGCATGCCATAGCGGCAAGCTGGAAGCAATATCGGGGTCCTGATGTGAAACAAAGGCTGCTTTCAGGCTGGAAGGCGGAATGACTTCCACCATGGCTGCAAAGACCTGGGGAAAAATCTCAAATCCGCCTGGATCCAGAATGATGCTTTGTCCGTTCGATTCGATGACGTAAACATTGGAATCAATGACCCGATGTTCGTCCTGATCGTAAATGATCCACCAGCGATGGCTGCCTGCTTCAAAGACGGGTGCTGCTTTCATGTTCCAGACTCTCCAATTGATGGCGATAGCTGCGAATCGCCTGCGCGACGGTGCGGACGGCTTCGCCCATGTCTCTGGAAACCCGCATCAGCGGGGCTCCGGTTTTTTCTGCAAGTGCCGCTTCGATCCGGCCGTTGGTGACTACGTATTCTTGTTCTTCAATACCTTCTTGAAGTTGTTGAACGGTTTCCAGAAGATGGTCCAAAACTTTGACAGCTTCGACTTCTTCCTGCTGAATAATTTTTTGCCAGGTGTTCTGGGTGCTGATCAGGTTGGGACAAGCCTTGCCATGGAGCGGGCTGTCACTCAGCATTTCCTGGAATGATTGAGCAAAGCGCTGATGCTGCAAAATGCGCATATAGGCTTCAATGAGTGGCGCGATACTTTCCTGAAGATGGGAGGCTGATGTCTTTAAAATGGCTGCTCTTTCCCGGAATGCCTGGGCTACCACGCCATAACCGGCCAAGGCGTTACCATGACGCTTGACCAGCACCATGGCATTAAGTGCGCGCCGGTCAATTTCACGCAATGCCTTTTCGATACTTTGCCGTGCTGCAAAGGACGCGTCTACGACCCTCATGATGTGCTGAATATCCATCAGGCAGCTCCCTTACAGGAAACATTGATAATGGTCGAATCTCCACCATGATCAATAACATGGTTAGCCAGGGCGCCGGCATCGAGAATCAGCACGACATTACCTTTTCCGGAAATGGTAGCGCCCTGGTACCAGTTTTGTTCAGCCAGGAAATCAATGGGTTTGACCACAGAGTCCTCGTTTCCAAGCACTTCAGAAACCATAATCAAACCCCGCTCTGTCAATATCCCCTCTATCGGTTCTGATCCTAAACGGAGGGGGCGATCATGAAGAAGTCTGCCGAGATCGACCATGGGGATGACTTCAGTACCGTCTACCCGATAGACACTGCGACCACTCATGCGATGAATCCGGCTTTCCTGGATGTCCAGCAGACTTTCGATACTGGATACCGGGAGAGCGTAGATTTCCCGCCGCAAACGCAGATAAAGCACGGGTAGTACCGCCATGGTCAAAGGAAACTCCATGGAAATACTTGTGCCTAAACCCGGTTTGGTCTGAATATCCAGGCGCCCACGCAGCTTGCGAACAGTTTCCTTGACCACATCCATGCCGACACCCCGTCCGGAAATGTCGGTAACCTGATCATTGGTAGAAAATCCGGGGCGGAAAATCAGTTCAACCGCTTCCTGTTCCGAGAGGCGCGCCGCCTGCTCTGCAGTGATGACTCCTTTATCCACGGCTTTCCGGGTAACAAACTGACTGTCAATACCGCGCCCGTCATCGGAAACTTCAATACGCACCTTATCGCCCAAATGAATAGCAGCAACTCTGATTTTGGCACTGCGCGCCTTCCCTGCGGCCTGGCGATCTGCAGGTAACTCAACGCCATGGTCGAGACTGTTACGGAGCAAATGGGTCATAGGACCAGATAGTGCATCGACCACAGCTTTGTCGATTTCAACGTCTTCGCCCACAATTTCGAGCGCAACTTCTTTGCCGAGTTGCCGGGAAGCGTCCCGGACTACTCTGGGCAACTGCTGAAACAGACGCTTGCAGGGTTGCATACGCAGACGCATGACGGTGCTTTGAATGTCGTTGACGGTGATGTCCACTTCGCGGGCGATGCGCAGCATGTCTTCATTTTCTTCGCCCAGGCTGCCGATGGCAGAACTCAGTCGGTTACGGAGCAAAACCAGTTCACCCACCTGATTCATTACGGCGTCCAGACGGGCGGCATCGACGCGCAATGTAGTATCGGCTGCTTCTTGCGCAGCGGCGGCGCTGCGTGCGGGGGGGGCTGCTTTGCTTGCATTGTTTGCTTCCGAGGATGGATTGGTCGTTGTGCTGACTGATTGTGTTGGCGGAGCAATCTCGGCAGTGGCTTTTTCTGACTCTATCGAACTTGCAGAAACGGTTGCGGTAAGGGCGGGGTGTTCATATCCTGGAGCTTGCTGGCCGTACAGTTGATCCAGCACCTGCTCAAACTCTTCCGGCGAAATTTCGTCACTGTTCAATTGGCCGGAATCGGACGCACTGGTAACCCCTGGGGCCTTGTTTCCATAAAGAGCGTCCAGAGTGGCCTCAAATTCTGCGTCGGTAATTTCATCCGCTGCAGTCTCGCTGGAAGATGCGGATTCCGTGCGTTCCAGGAACAGTCCAGATTCACCAGCAGCTGTGGGTCGCTGGCTGACCAATAGCGTGGCTTCCGGAGGAAAGGGGTTGGAAGGTGTAGCGTCACTTTCGATCGGTCCATTTACAGAAACTTGCTCTGCGCGTTTTCCTGCTGCCAGTTCCTGAATAAGCTGGCCGAGTTCTTCTGGTCCTGGCCCGGGATATTCTCCACAGGCAAGCTGTTGCAGCATATCATCAATCACGTCAAGGCCGCGTAGGATGGCATCAATCATCGCTCCATTAACGACCAGGGTATGGGAACGCAGCTTGTCCAACAGATCTTCCAGATGATGGGTCCAACTGACGAGGTGCTCGGCTTCGAGAAATCCGGCACCCCCTTTGAGGGTATGAAAAGCCCGGAAGACGGAGGCGAGCACCTCATCATTGTTCGGATCGGATTCCAGACGCAGGGTGTCGTCCTGAGCTTTTTCGAGGAGTTCCCGAGCTTCCGGCAAGTAATCCTGCAGAATTTCCATATCCATGCTTTTTAGATCCCCAGTTCTGCCAGCAAGCTATCCACTTCTTCCTGATTGATGCTGGGATTAGCCTCGGCGGTTGCGGCGTTTTCCTCTGCGATACTGCTGGCTGATTCCATACCGGCTTCTGTCAGGGTAAGGCGTATGCGCTCTTCAACGGCCTGAAGCAGGGTGATGGCTTTTTTCAGCCGTTGACCGGCAAGATCCTGCCCCTGTTGGCTGGCCAGAATAACGAGCAGGGCGCTTTCAATGTCTTTCAGGGGCTTATCAATATAGCTATTGTGCGTGTTGCGAATGATGGTTACCGCATCTTGCGCTCTTTCGACAGCGGCAAGAGTGGCCATAGTCTGCTCTTCGGTTAAGCGCAGTGCTTCTTCCAGAGGGTTTTGTGCGCCGGACAAATTTTCTTCGGCAGTATTGGCGATTCGCTTCAGGCCTTCACGCAGCAGTAACTCGGCCTCACTGAGCAGACGATTAGGATCCAGCGGATTTTGTGTGGTCATCACTGGCCTCCCTGAGCCGCCTGAAGACGCTTGAACACGCTATCCAGCTTTTCTTTCAGGGTGTCGGCCGTAAAAGGCTTGACGATGTACCCGTTGACTCCGGCTTGGGCTGCTTCCAGGATGTTTTCGCGTTTGGCTTCAGCTGTGACCATGAGTACCGGAATATGTTTGAGTTGTGGATCTGAACGGATGGCACGCAGCAGATCAATTCCCTGCATATTGGGCATGTTCCAGTCGGAAACAACGAAATCAAAGGGTCTGCTGTGCAGTTTCTGTAGTGCCTGAACGCCGTCCTCAGCTTCATCAAAATTGCTGAAACCGAGTTCGCGTAACAAATTGCGTACAATGCGCCGCATCGTAGAGAAGTCATCCACCACTAAAATGTGGATGCCCTTGTCGACCTGATCAATACCCATAAATGCTGATCTCCTCCTTGAGTCGTACTCCATCCGTTGCATACGGAAAAGCAATTCCTGTACCACCTGTCTGGATGGAGTAGTGCAGATGTTCTGCTTTTCAATACGGCACATCTCCAGGAAAACTAAAGCCGGTTGGTTAAATCCAAATCTAAAAATGGCAGTTGCCGTGGGTGCTTTGTAGCGACTTTTGTTTCGAGCCGTTGTTGTTCTTGGCGAAATCCTGCGTCCGTCAGGAGAGCTGTTTGAGCCCGCAGGGCGAGTTCTCTCCTGACAGCAGGATGAGCTGTAGAACAACAGGCGAAGAACAAGGGAGCAAAAAGCACCCACGGCAACTGCCGTTTTTAGGTTAAAGAATGCTTACATAGGCAATCAGCCGCGCTGGCTGATGTTGCCTGCCATGATCGGGTCTGTTCCTGCCTTGCTGGGGTTTTGAGGAGCGACCACCACGATACTCACACGACGATTCATGACCAGACCCTTGGCGGTATTATTGGATGCTACAGGGTGGTACTTGCCATATCCGGCAGCAACCAGATGATGCGGGTTGACGCCATGCTCAATAAACAGTTCGACGACGGATACGGCCCGCGCTGCAGATAGTGCCCAGTTGGAGGCAAATTGTGGGGTACGGATGGGCAGGTCGTTCGTGAAGCCGTTCACCTGGATTTGATAAGGTACCTGCGCCAGAACTTTGGCGATATTGCCTAAGGTGCTGCGCGCATTACCGCTGAGTTGTGCCTGCGCTGATGGAAAGAGAATCTTCGCATTCAAGTCAATGACTACTCCCAAATTGCTGCGATGGATGGCCACGCTACCCTGATCAATCAATGGCTTGAGTAAGGCCTTCATTTGCGCCTCAATTTTTTGCATTTCCGGATTTGCCTGGGGTTTGGGTTCATGCGCTCGGGGTGATACCTGACCTTGCTGCACATGGGGAACCGGGTCCAGGGTGGCTACTTTCGGTAATGCCGGCAGGGCTACCGGGGTTTGGGTCAGGCTATTGGTATCCGATCGTATCGGGACGGGTGACCAGGGTTGACCACTAAAGGCGGATACCAGAGTTTTTGATAATACCTTGTATTTACCTTCATTTACTGAAGAAATGGCATACATGACCACAAAAAATGCGAAAAGCAGGGTAATGAAGTCGGCGTAGGAGACCAACCACCGTTCGTGGTTTTCCCATTCCTCTTCTGCTTTCTTTTTGCGTGCCATCCCATATTCTCCTGTGTTCTCTAATAAACTCAGCCATTAAATAGTCGGTTTTTTACGTTTACAGCGTCCGCTCGAAAAATAAGCGAGATTTATGCCTGATCAGGCTGGCTGTGAAGCGGCATGAATTCTGCTGAAAGGTCGTCAATGCAGGGCCAACCTTACTGGACTTGTCAAATTTTTGACATATGGATAGATGTGAGAAGGAAGCAGTCATGGTCAATGGTGAAACCCGGTTGGATAAACTGTTTGTAGATGCCAATCGTTTGACGTTAAAAGCAGCGTGCGATCGCGCACTCCAGTTCCTGGTGAAAAACCAGCAAAACATGCAGGTCCTGGTAGGTCAACCCGGCACTTTCATGGGGCAAGCAGATCTATTGTACGATGATGCGGTTCATGAGAGCCTGATTCTGGATGCTCTGACGCCGGAAGCAGCTAATGCTTATGCGCTCGCCGGTGAAGACCTGCTCCTGTGGACTGACGATGCATTGCCCCTTGGTTTTCAGACGGTGGTTGTAGAGCAACTTATCTGGCAGCGGTTTGCGGCCATTCGTATCCAGCGACCCGAAATGGTTTTTCAATGGCAAAGGCGCAGTACATTGCGTGCAGTAGTCGATTCGTCCAATAAAACTTCTGTAATATTGAAACGTTATGGGGCAAGGGATGTGGAAGGTGAATGTGTGGATATTGGTGCCGGTGGTATGCGCATCGGCATAACAGCACCACAGGACTATCCGGTGACTCAGGGTGAACTCCTGGCTCGGGTTCAGTTTAAGTTTCAGGGGCAAGGCTGCTCAGTGGAGGCTAAGGTCTGTCATCTGGGGCCAGGAATCTACACCCAAGGTGGGGTTCAGCAGTTAGGTTTGGCGTTTATCCATTTGCCCGTGGCACTGGAGGATAAAATTATTCAGTACACGCTACGTTACGATCGGGAATGCCTACGCCGTGCCAGTCGCTAGGGATTGATCCTGATTGGGAACAATAATCTGAGCTTGAAGTTCAGCCGGTGGTAGATGTGCAGCACTTAATGGTTCAGTAGGCATTTCGTGATGTTCTACAATCCATTGTCCAAACTGTCTGGTTTCCGGGAGGAAATAAAGCGGGGCCAGCGAGTTACTTTGGAGTGTGCCGTTTTCCGTTTGGGGTAGTATCACCATTACCATGGGTACCCCTGACGTTTTGGCAAAATGCGGAACCTGGGAATACCGTATATTGAAGTGTTCGGGAGCAACCAGTAAAAAAGTGATCAACGCTTCATCCAGTGACTGTAACCAGACAAATGGTCCTTGACTGGGAAGATGCAGTAAAGCAAAGCGTTGCAAGTCGGTAAAGCCTGGCATGGGCGCAATACAGTGCCATACTTCCTCGTCGGCAATAGAAAATGGGCCGAACCGGGTATCATAGGTTTTCATCAGGCTTTGTCCTTTGTATTGCCAGCATCATCAACGGCTTTGGGCTGTTGATTCAGCCAGTGATTGAATGCTTCCGGGGCCGAGCTTAGAGCGGACTGGTTGGCCTGTTTGACGGTTTCCAGTAATTCTTCACGTAAAATGGTGACATTGTCACTGCTTTCTATGCCCAGGCGGACCTGCCCGTCCTCAATACGGGTCACTACAATACGAATATTGTCACCAATACATATGGCCTGACCGCGTCGTCTGGTAAGAACCAGCACGATTCAGGCGCTCCCGATCAAATGGCGTTCAGCTGATGATTTTGCAGTACCCAGGCCTGAGTATGTGGCGGGCTGTACACCGAAAAAAATTTCCCAGGCGCCCTGATTAAAGCGTTGCAATGCGCTGATAATCTGACCATTTAGCTGATTTTTACACATGATTTCGTTTAATAAATTGCGTAAATGCGCATCAGCGGATGAATTTTTTGAAGGTTGGCTTGCTGCTGTCATGCAACTCTGAATGTCGGCAAAACAGCGCATTTTTTCAGTGGCAATCCGCTGGAGTTCTGCCATCTGACCTGATTTCAGGCACTCAGTCTCGTTATCCAGTAAGGCCTGCAATTGTTCGAGCAGCAAGCTTTCCTGAGAATCAGTCGAATCGTCGAGATCCATGATCGGCTCAGGCTGACTTGTTGGTACTTGCAGGCATGAACTGCTGATTATCCTGAGTCAGGCCCTGGCCAATTTTGAGGGGAGAAATCTGATAGGTTCCGTTGGATATGGCGGCCTTGATGTGAGCGAGCTGATCCGTATGACCAATGTGCGTATCCTGAGCAGCCATCAATTGCCGCGCCTGCGGTGAAAGCGTGAGATGATCCTGTGCAACAGAGCTCGCGGCAAGAGCTTGTCCGGAAGATTTACCGGAGTCTGGGGTGGACCCACTCACTGCTTTGTCGGTGTTACTCCGCGTGTCTGCAGTCGGTATTCCTGCAAGTGATCCAGAATATGGATTGATGGGATTCATGCGCTTATCTCCTAACGTATCTGCTGCCATAGTCACTACTACGACACATCAGATTAAAAACTAAAGCGAAACGGTCAATGAACTACTCTGAACTGGCCTAAAAGTCTACCACGACATGCCCTTGTGCGGTTACTGTCCCCCGGATTACGCGACCTGACTGCAGGTTTCTGACCATGATGCTTTGTCCGGGGCGACCGCTTTCAATGGCGTCGGCAATGGTGGCAATACGAATCCCATTGCCTTCGGCATAAAGAGTGACCTGCTCCCCTGCATGGACCACATCAGGGGCATTCAGCATGCTCGTAGTAATAGGTTGTCCGGCTAATGTTCCGAATCGCAGAATTTTACCGATGGCTTCCTGGGGCGAATTTAAGGTGTTGCCCCCCAAACCACTGGTATCCCTGCGTACGACAGCCAGATCTCCAGCCTGCAGAATGGATCCGGCAGATAGTGGCCGGGAGGCAATGACGACACTCTGATCCATTTGGATTTGTACGGGTAAATATAACTGCCAGGGGGAAGGCGACTGACAGTGGACTTGTACGGTTTGGTTGCCATAGGGGTTGCTATAACCAAAATACGCCACTTTCAACTTGCTGCAGGCAGGAAAATGAATACCCGGGGCCGGTCCGTCCAATTGAATATGAACATCCGCTGATTGATCAGGTAAATGCGCCCGCACAAAATTCCGAACCACCTCACGAATAGTTGCGGGGTTTTCTACAGCAGCCTGAGCGCAGGGGCTGACCATGGCGGATATCGCCGCGAGCAGCAAGCTGGCAACCATAGATTTTATGCTGTTTGTGAAACTGAGCTTCATAACCCCAAGGCACCTCATGTAAATAGGGTGTTAGTCAACAAGCAAAGCAAATAATGCGCCAGACTTTTAAGGAGGTTATTTCGTCCAGTGGTTTCTGAATGCGCGCAGCGAGAATGGTTGAGCGGCATTTTTTTGCCGGTTGTGTCCTGAGGACTGAAGCGGGGCGGCTTTATTCTGCCGTGTAGCATGCGTAATGAAGGGGTAATCACGGGATAATTTTTGGCATGTATGTTGCTTTAAGGTGATTGTGAATAATTTTAAGGGGCTCACGACAATGTCGGGATTGTTAGATCAGGCTCTGGATCCTTTGGCTGCGGCGCTTAAGGTTACGGGTTACCGGCAGCAACTGGTGTCAGCCAATATCGCCAATGCCAACACGCCCAATTATCGGGCCGTAGATATTCCGTTTGCTCAGGTGATGCAAGCCGTTCAGGCGGGTGATAAAGGCAGTTTACCATTGACGACTGACAGTAACCGGCAATTTTCTGAAACCGGCAATAACGCGAGCATGGCTGCTTTTGTGCAATATCAACGTGGCAGCCAGGTAGGACTGGATAATAATTCGGTGGATATGAATCGAGAACAGGCAGATTTTTTGCAAAACAGCGTGCGTTACCAGGCCGACCTGACCTTTTTGACCGGAAAAATTAAAACCTTGACCTCGGCCATTACGGGAACAACCGCTTAAACATGCAGGAGTAAGACTTATGTCATTGTTTTCAGTTTTGGATGTAGCGAGCTCGGCCCTGACTGCCCAAAGTTATCGGCTTAATGTGGTCGCCAGTAATATGGCCAATGCCAATTCGGCAACCAGTTCAGATGGTCAACCCTACCGGGCCCGGGAAGTGATTTTTGCCGCGCAACCTTTTGCCAATGCTGGCGCTCCCGCCGGAGTCAATGGCGTACGGGTGGCCGGGGTCATCAGTAAACCCGGGCCATTCAAAATGGTCTATCAACCGGGGAATCCGCTGGCGGATAAAGAAGGCTACGTCAAAATGCCCAACGTGAATCCCGTCGATGAAATGGTCAACATGATTTCGGCTTCGCGGGCCTATCAGGCCAATGTGAATGTGATGAACACCACGAAATCCCTTTTGCAGAAAACCCTTAGCCTTGGAGCCTGAACATGAGCGTCAATTCTCTGACATCCAGCGTCAATCCTTTTTATCAGTCGTTGCAGACCAGTTCGGCAAGTAGCTCAGGTACAGCCAGCAGCGGAGCCAGTGGCCTTGCCAGCGAAAGCACCTTTTACAATCTTCTGGTTACCCAGCTCACCAATCAGGACCCCCTGAACCCACTCAGTAATCAGGATTTATCTTCACAGCTGGCACAATTCAGCATGGCCAATGGCGTCCAGGCCATTCAGGGTTCGCTGAGTTCTCTCATGGATCAAATCAATCAGAACCAGGGATTGCAGGCTGCTTCCCTGATTGGCAAGTCGGTCACTACTTCAGGGAATCAGTTGACCTTGAGCAGCGGCAGTGCCAATGGGGCTTATAATCTGGGCAGCGCCGCCAGTGCAGTGGACGTGCTGGTACAAAACAGCGCCGGTCAGACGCTGGCGGTTTTACCTCAGGGTGCACAGTCTTCGGGAATGCAGACTTTTAGCTGGAATGGAGAAGGCGCCAATGGGAGCGCTTTGCCGTCAGGAAATTATCAGTTTTCGGTACAGGCCGCCGATGCCAATGGGGATGCAGTCACGACTACACCCTACATGTTTGGCGTGGTGAATGGCGTTACTTTGGGAAGTTCCGGTCCTACCCTGCAGTTACAGGGGCAACAAGGCTCGGTGCCGTTCAGCTCTGTACAGAATATTATTTAAGGAGTTTGCAAAATGGGTGCATTCAATACAGCGTTAAGTGGATTACAGGCAGCTAATACGGATTTGCAGACTCTGGGTAATAACATATCCAATGCCAATACGGTAGGATTTAAAAGCTCCAATGCCGAGTTTGCTGATGCCTATGCTTCAGCCATGGCCAATACAGCACCAACTGACGGGCAGGTAGGTATTGGTACTACCGTGCAAACCATCGCCCAACAGTTTACTCAGGGTAATATTGAAACAACCAGTAATCCTCTGGATGTTGCCATTAACGGCAATGGTTTTTTTCAGTTCAACTATAATGGTTCAACAGTTTATGGCCGTAATGGACAGTTTCAACTGAATAAAAACGGCGTTATTGTGGACGCCAACGGTGGAGAACTGATCGGGATTCAGGCGCAAAATGGTAAACTGACCGGTGCCAGCGGCCCCTTGACCATCAATCAGAATGCCATAGCCCCACAGGCAACATCTACCTTGAGCTTGGGCTTGAACCTGGATTCAACCAATACCCCCATCAGCGGTAATATCAATATTAATGATCCAAGTACCTATAATTATTCGACCACAACGACGGTTTACGATAGTCTGGGTACTCCGCAGTTGTTGACCACTTATTATCAATTGCAAAGCGGTTCAGGTACGACAACATCCGGGCAAACCTGGAATGTGGATTACTCGGTAACGGGAACTACTGGTGCCAGTGGCATTACTACTAGTGGCGTTGGAACCTTGCAATTTAATGCTTATGGTCAGGAAACCAGCTCAACTTCTACACCTATTTCTATTTCTTGGGCTGATGGCGCAGCTCCGAGTAGCATTGCTGTCAATTTCAGTGGCAGCACCAATTATAATTCTCCCAATTCCGTGATCACCAACAACAGTAACGGTTATAGTGCCGGGCAATTATCCGGACTTTCCATTGACTCTGGGGGCAATATTTTCGGGCGTTATAGCAATGGTGAATCCCAACTCATGGGACAAATCAGCCTGACCCGATTCCCCGATAATAATGGTTTGCAAAATCTCGGCAATAACTATTGGGCAGAAACCTATGTTTCGGGACAACCCCTTTCCGGTGGCCCTGGCAGTTCCAATCTGGGCGTTTTACAGGCCGGGGCGGTGGAACAGTCCAATGTGGATATTTCCAAGGATCTGGTGAATCTGATTGTGGCGCAGCAGGCTTATCAGGCCAATGCCCAGACTATTAAAACCCAGAATACGGTAGTACAGACGCTCTTGAGTTTGTAAGAGGATAAGTCATGGATACCCTTTACATTGCCATGAGTGGCGCCAATGCCATTCTGCAAAAGCAGACGGTTACGGCGAATAATCTGGCTAATGCCAATACCACCGGATATCGTGCGGATGAAGCCCAGTTCAGTGCCTTGCCGGTGTATGGGCAAGGTTTACCGACCCGCGCCTATACGGCTACGGAAACCCCCAGTGTGAATTTTCAGTCAGGCCCCGTAGTACGCACCGGACGGCCTCTGGACGTGGCGGTGAATGGCCAGGGCTGGCTGACTGTTCAGGGGCCTGATGGCAAGGAAGCTTACACCCGGGACGGGAATCTGCAACTCAACGGCCAGGGTATCCTCATGACCGCGACCGGGCATCCGGTGCTGGGTGTGAATGGCTCGCCTATTTCCCTGCCGCCGATGCAGTCTCTGGTCATTGGCAGTGACGGGGTGATTTCCGGGGTGCCGGTAGGCAGTCAACCCAATGCTGTTGTCACAATCAACCAGATCAAGCTGGTGAATCCTTCGGAAAAAGGCTTGCAGAAAAATCCCGATGGACTATTTCAGAATAGTGATGGCAAACCGGCAGCTGAAGATGGCAATGTGGTGCTTGAGCCTGGAGCGTTGGAAGGCAGTAATGTGAATCCGGTCAATGCGATGATTCAGATGCTCGAAGATACCCGCCAGTTTGATATGCAGACCAAGTTGATGCAAACCATTTCCCAGGATCGGCAAAGTGCCAATCAATTGCTGGTGTTGTCATGAACAATCAGGAGCAATAAATCATGATGCGTTCTCTTTATGTAGCAGCGACTGGCCTGGAAGGTGAACAGACCAAAATGGACGTTATTGCCAACAATCTGGCGAACGTCAACACCACCGGATTCAAGCAGTCCCGCGCAGTTTTTCAGGATTTGCTCTACCAGAATCTGCGGCAACCGGGTGCGCAGTCTTCGCAGACTACCCAATATCCCTCAGGACTTCAGCTTGGCACCGGGGTGCGCGTCGTTTCCACGGAACGCCTGATGACCCAGGGCAACTTGACCCAGACCGGCAATGCGCTGGATGTGGGGATCAATGGCCAGGGCTTTTTCCAGATCATGCAGCCCAACGGGACCATTGCTTACAGCAGGGATGGTACTTTTCAGATGAATAATCAGGGGCAACTGGTCACCTCCAACGGTTATCTGTTGCAGCCACCGGTAACCATTCCACCCAATGCCCAAAGCATTACGATTGGTAGTGACGGGACTGTTTCGGTGGTGCTGCCGGGGCAGGCCCAACCTCAGCAGGTGGGTAGCATCCAGCTCGCCAATTTTATCAATCCCACCGGCCTGCAAAGTATTGGCGACAACCTGTATTTGCAGACGGGATCTTCCGGCGCGCCGCAAACGGGACAGCCCACCCTCAATGGTTTGGGTTCTGTGCAGCAGGGCTACCTGGAATCTTCCAATGTCAATGTGGTGTCGGAATTGGTGGATATGATCGCCACGCAGCGTGCCTACGAAATCAACAGCAAGGCGGTATCCACTTCGGATTCCATGCTCGGGTATCTCACCCAGAATTTGTGAGGCTGATAACATGACTGCGCAAGCCATCCACAAGGTTCCCATGCATTTTCCAGTATCCTTCGGAAAAGTCTGGATGGTTTTGCTGCGTCTGGGTTTCTTGATGATGCTGGTGTTGGGCTTGACGGCTTGTGCCACCTTGCAGGGGCATCATGATCTCAAGCCGCTCAAACCTTTACCCATTCCCGCAGAACCGGAATCACTGGCGGCCCATGCCCCCAACGGGTCCATCTGGCAGGCGGGTACCAATGTATCTTTGTTCAGTGATAACCGGGCCAATCGGGTGGGCGACCTGATTACCGTGTTGATTCAGGAAAACTCCAGTGCCAGCAACAACACCAACACCGCCATTAACTCTTCAGATTCCTTGAGTGCAGCGCTTACCAACTTTTTTGGGATCACCCCTGCTTTTGGTAGCGTGGCTGGTAAGGCCTTCAGTCCCAGTATGGGGGCAAACAGTGCCCAGAAATTTGGGGGCTCCGGTGCAACTACCCAAAGCAATACTTTTACCGCCACTCTGGAAGTAACGGTAGTGAGAGTGCAGGGCAATGGGAATCTGGTCATTGAGGGTTCCAAAGAAGTGCTGCTCAATGGTGGGCATGAGTATATCCGGGTCGCGGGAGTGGTGCGGCCGGCTGATGTGACGCCACAAAATACCATTTTATCCACGCAAATTGCCGATGCGCGTGTGGAATATAGCGGCAATGGCAGCATTTACTCAGCCGCACGGATGCCCTGGCTGGCGCGCTTTTTCCTGTCGCTATGGCCTTTCTGAGGAAAAAACAGATGCCCAAGCTCTTGCGATCATCTTCTGCAATCATCCTGATGCTGGTACTGATGACATTTACCGGATTGTTTTCCGCCCAGGCCGAAACAATCCGCAATCTGGTTTCGGTAGGCGGGGTGCGCAGCAACCAGCTGGTCGGTTATGGTTTGGTAGTCGGGCTGAATGGAACGGGTGATCAGGCTACGCAGGTGCCCTACACCACCCAGTCCCTGCTCAATATGTTTCAGCGTTTGGGGATCAATTTACCCGCCTCTGTTGCCACCAACCTGCAACCCAAAGATGTGGCTGCAGTGATTGTGACCGCACATCTGCCGCCTTTTGCGCAACCGGGACAAACTATTAACGTAACAGTTTCTGCTGTGGGTAATGCCAGCAGTCTGGCGGGTGGTACCTTGCTGATGACGCCATTGAAGGGCGCCGATGGCCAAACCTATGCAGTAGCTCAGGGAAACCTGATTGTCAGCGGTTTTGGGGCCAGCAGTAACGGCTCCTCGGCACAGGTAAATATCACGACGGCTGGAACTATTCCCAACGGGGCCAATGTGGAGCGGTCTGTTTCGTCGGGTTTTGATCAGGCGGGGCCGATGATGCTCGAATTGCATAATCCGAGTTTTACGACGGCGGCACGTATTGCCAATGTCATCAATCAGCAGCTGGGATATGGGGTGGCAGAAGCACTGAACGCCGGAGATGTTCGGGTCAATGCACCCGGTTCGCCCGGAGCGCGGGTCAATTTTCTTTCACAGATTGAAAATCTGGATGTCAGTCCCGAAACACCACTGGCCAAGGTAGTTATTGATGCCCGCAGCGGTACGGTCGTGTTAGGACAAAATGTCACGCTGGGTGCCTGTGCGGTTGCACATGGCAATTTATCGGTGACCATTTCCCAAAAGTATCTGGTCAGTCAGCCCAATCCCCTGGGCGCGGGGCAGACGGTGGTGGCGCCGCAGGCCAATGTGAAAGTTCAGCAACCCCAGGCGAAGTTGTTGATGTTTGAACCGGGAGTCAGTCTGGAAGCTGTGGTACGTGCCCTGAATGCAGTGGGAGCAACGCCTACAGACTTGATTGCCATTTTGCAGGCCATGAAAGCGGCGGGTGCCTTGCACGCGCAACTGGAAGTCATATGAGTGCTGCCATCAATCTGACCGCTACAACGCGCTCTGCGGAGGTTGGTCCACAGGCTGCGGCAGCTACTGCCAGTGACGCCCTCAACTTTTCCGGACTGAACCAGTTGCGTAGTGAGGCCCAAGCCCACAATCCCCAAACCATTCTGGCCGTCGCCAAACAGTTTGAGGCCGTTTTGCTGCAGGAGATGCTCTCTTCCATGTCGGCCACTTCCTTCGGTTCGGATTTAACTGGAAAAAATTCCGGGCCGATGCTGAAGTCTCTGTTTAACCAGCAGATTGCGCAAACCGTCAGTCAGGGGCAGGGCATAGGTATTGCCCAGACCCTGGCCAAGGAAATTGCTACGCGTTACAACCTCCATTGGGGTAAGCAGAACGCATCACCGGCCGGGGACAAGGCGATGACTATGCCCGCCCGTAATGCGGCCTTATCGGCTCCGGTCATGACTTCGGCAAGCTGGGCCAAACCTTCACAGACGCTCCTGGAACAAGCCAAGTCCTTTGTGCAATCCATAATGCCTGCCGTGCAGGCTGCGGCACAGAAGTTGGGCGTGGCACCTACTGCCATTATTGCCCAGGCTGCCCTGGAAACCGGTTGGGGGAGTCATGTGGCCGGTAACAATCTTTTCGGCATCAAGGGGGGCGGTTCCTGGCTGGGCAGTTCGGTGGATAGTCTGACGCATGAATTCGAAAACGGCGTGAATGAAGTGGAAAATGCTGCTTTCCGCGCTTACCAGTCGGTCGGGGACAGTGTGCGCAATTACGCCAGCTTGTTGATGAATAATCCCCGTTATCGCGGGGCATTAGGGCAGGGTGACAATATTGCCGGATTTGCCGAAGCCTTGCAGCAGGGCGGTTATGCGACCGATCCGCAATATGCGAACAAGCTGGTGGCAGTGGCAGACAGCCCGCTCATGCAAGAAGTGATGGGAGACGTGTCGCTGGCTAAGGCCAGTGGCTAAACTTTATGCCTTTTTGTGTCGTTACAAGAATATAGAATAGTGCGGGGACCGGGTCAGAAAATGGATAGTCAATCGTTGGGGCAAGAATTGGAAACCGTTATCCAGCTGACGATGGTCTTTGAAGAGCAAAGACAGTGGCTTGTCCGAGGTGACTGGACCCGGCCCATGCCCAAGGCCGATGCCCCCGAACGTTTGGGAAAGCGTCTATTGGCGCTTCGCGCCAGTAATCAAAAGGTTGTGACTTCAGTAGAGCTTGGTGAGGCGGTATTGGCACTTCAGGAAAGTTACAGCGCCTTGGATCATGCTTTGCGGGTTGCCGGTTCAGGTTTAGGGGAGGCTCTGGTTGTGCTGCGTCAACAAGCCGGCATTGTTTATGGTAGCGGGGAATATACGGGTCGTTCATTGGGGAGTGCATAATCATGTCTGGAATCAGTGGGTTGGTGAATAATGCGTTGACCGGTTTGCAGGCTGCCCAATCCGCCTTGCAGGTGGTTGGGGACAATATTGCCAATGTAAATACGCCCGGATACAGTCAACAAAGTGCTTTGCAGTCAACGGCTATCCCTACCGCCATTGGCGGCCTTTATTACGGAAACGGCACTCAGATCGATTCCGTGCAACGCAGTTACAGCAGCTTTTTGCAGGGTCAGGTCTGGACGGCCAGTGCCAGCGCCAGCGGGCAGGCCAGTTTATCCAGTTCCCTCCAGAATATTCTGGGTATGCTCAATAATGGCGGCGTCAGCTCCCAGGTCAGCCAGTTTTTTTCCGGGGTCGCGCAAGTGGCTGCCAGCCCGGATGACATTCCCGCCCGCCAGAGTATGCTCAGTAATGCACAGACCCTCAGCCAGACATTTCAGTCATTGGGTCAGCAGTTGGCCAGTGTTGGCAGCGGGGTTAATCAGCAGATTACCCAGTCCGTTGACCAGATCAACAGCATCAGCAAGCAGATTGCACAATTGAATGTTCAGATTTCTGCCGCGCAGGGTAATCCCAACGGG
This sequence comes from Acidithiobacillus sp. HP-11, assembly GCF_015100075.1. NCBI lineage: Bacteria > Pseudomonadati > Pseudomonadota > Acidithiobacillia > Acidithiobacillales > Acidithiobacillaceae > Acidithiobacillus > Acidithiobacillus sp. HP-11. The sequence continues at coordinate 44,562 of NZ_JACKYY010000004.1, read as the reverse complement.
TCACCCAATGATTTACTGGATCAGCGCGATCATCTGATTACCGAATTAAATGGTCAGGTGGGTGTGCAGGTTCTTAAACAGCAGAATTCCCAGCTCAGTGTTTTTCTGAGTAATGGACAGGTGTTGGTGGCGGGTGGTCAATCGTTTGCCCTGCAGACCCAGAGTAGCCCATATAACCAGCAAACTCTGGATGTAGGTTATGCCAACAACGGCGCGGACATCTCCAAAAGCCTCACTGGTGGAACCCTGGGCGGATTATTGCAATTTCGCAGTCAATCGTTGAACCCTGCCGAAAATGGCTTGGGACTTTTGGCAGATGGTATTGCCTCTGCCTTGAATGCCCAGCAGGCGCAGGGCTTGAATTTGAACGGTAGCAGCGGTTCAGCCTTGTTCAGCACAGGTGCGGTGCAGGTATTCGCAAATACACATAACAGTAGTGGCGCTGCTTCGGTGCTGGGCACTATTACCAACGTCGGAAATCTGAGTGGCAATGATTATATTTTGACCAAAAGCTCAGGTTCCGTATGGACTTTGCAGGACCGCAGTACGGGAGCAACGGTGGCAAGCACTTCTGGTTCTGTATCTTCGGGTGCGAGTACGACGAGCCTGAATTTTTCCGGGGTAGGATTCCAGTTGCAGGTGTCCGGAACTGCGGCAGCAGGGGACAGCTTTCTGGTAGAGCCGACGCGTCAGGGTGCCGTAGGTATGCAAACGGTGCTGACTGATCCTGCGGGCATCGCCGCTGCCAGTCCTTTTGTAAGCAGCCCCGGCGTGTTAGTCAGCGGCAGTCTGCAGAATAATAATCTGGGTAATATGACCCTTTCTGCCGGACAATATGTCAGCGGTGCCGCCGGCGTGGCAGTCTCCCCTAGCGACATATCGTCATTTCCGACTAATTTGCAGATCACCATGACCAGCGGTGCTAGTCAGGGAGGTTCGGCGACTTTCCAGATTACTTCTGGTTCAGGTACTACGGCCTCGGTGATAACTACTGGAACTGTCAGCCTGGGTGGTTCCGGTACGCTCATCGACATCCCGTATCCCAATCCACCAGGAGGATATTGGCAAGTGAATCTCAGTGGCACCCTGGCGGCTTCCGGCGATGCGTTTACCTTGAGTCCCGGCGGGGCGGGGAGTAACGGCAATGCCCAGGCGATGGCCGCGTTGGCCACCAGCAAGGTTTTGAACAATGGAACGGCAACTTTTAATGATAATGCCGCGCAATTACTGACTCAGGTGACCAATCAGGCCGCTCAGGCCCAGAATAATGCTCAGGCCCAGCTCACGGTTTTGCAGTCGGCCCAAGCCTCGCAGCAAGCGGTTTCCGGGGTGAATCTGGATCAGGAAGCAGCCAGTCTGATTCAGTATCAGCAGGCCTATCAGGCGGCGGCAAAAGCCATTTCGGTCGGCAGCACTTTGTTTCAGTCATTGATACAGGCTCTATAAGGAGAACAGCATGCGCGTCAGTACCCAGGAATTTTACCAAAGCAGCCTGTATTCCTTGTTGAACCAACAAAGTACGCTGAATAATCTTTCGCAGCAGCTGTCCACCGGCAATGCGCTGATCAACCCTACCAACGATCCTGTGGGTAATGCTCAGGTTTTGGATCTCAATACCAAAATTGCCAATCTGGGTAGCTATCAACAAAGTAATACTTATGCTCAACAGGGACTCAGTATGAGTTCCAGTACCTTGCAAAGTGTCGGTACCCTGATGAATCAGGTACAGCAACTGGCGGTGCAGATGAATAATGCCACAGTCAATTCCAATGACCTGCAAAATGCTGTAACGACCATGCAGGGAAACCTGCAGCAACTGGTGCAACTGGCCAATACGCAGGATGCCAATGGTACTTACATCTATGGTGGGTCCAATGCCCAGACGCCGCCGTTTCAGCTACAGAGTGATGGCACTGTTCAATACATGGGCGATTCCAGTCAGAAAACCCTGCAAATCGGCCCGGGACTGACAACGCCTGTTTCTCAGGCGGGTAATGCGATTTTCATGAATGTTCCGGCAGGAAATGGCACTTTTACGGTAACGGCGTCCGGCAGTAATTATTTGATACCGGCAACTTCCGGAGCAACGGCCACGGATGTAGGCAATACCACTTTAGGGCCGGGCAGTGTGCTGAATCAGGCGACGGCGGATAGCCAGTTTGTGGCCGATAATGCTCAATACGAAGTCAGTATCAGTAATACTTCCAGCGGCCTGACATATACGGTCAGCAGTGGCACAGGTGCGGTTGACAGTACAGGATGGTCAGCCAGCTCCGGAACCGTTGTCAGCGGCACTTATACGCCCGGGCAAAGTATTAACATACCCAGCACCTTGGGCGGCAGCCCCTTTATGACGGTCTCGACCAATGGGCAGCCGGTATCGGGACATACCGCCCAATTTACTCTGGCTGCTGCAAAGCCCCAAAGCATTTTTCAGACGTTCAGTGATCTGATTGCCGCCTTTACCGGCGGTTCTGGATCTCCCGGCGCTAACACACGTCGTTCGCAAGACATTAGCAATGCTCTGGCAAATCTCAACCAGTTCCAGACCACGCTCCTGAGTACCCAGGCGCAAATTGGTTCGAACATCCAGCAGGCCCAAAGTGTGCAATCGCTGAATGCTAACCTGACCCAGCAATTCCAGACCGACCGGGGTAATATTGCCGATGTGAGTTATCCTCAGGTGATTACCCAGTTTCAGGAAAGCTCAACGGCGTTGCAGGCTGCACAGAAGGCCTTTGTGCAGGTGCAGGGGTTGAGTTTGTTTAATTATATTTCGTGAGTTTGAAATAATCATGCTAATAGGGTAGAGAATGATAGAAACCGCTGGTACTGTAAAAAACGGCTTAGGGACTTTAATGACGCTGAGCTTTCTGGCATGAAAACTGGGAGCGAGGCTAATCCTATATGACTCGGAATTCTTACGTATGGGAATCCCTTGATACTGTGGATAATGATTCAGAAATAGGAGCTTACCACAGCAATCCTCGTTCCGATCTGATGGCGTTACTTAGTCGGTCGCCGCGTCGGTTTCTGGATGTGGGCTGCGCATCCGGTGCCCTGGGGGCTTGGATGAAAAGCATATATCCGGAAGTTGAATTATGGGGTATCGAATCCAATAAAAAAGTGGCGCAAGTTGCACATGCTGTTTATGAGAATGTTATTGTTGGAGATATACAGGAAGTTGATTTTTCCGAATGTGGGCTTAGGAATGAAAGTTTTGATACGCTAGTTTTAGCTGACGTATTAGAACATGTTTTTAATCCATGGCGAACTTTGGTGCGTCTCAGGTCGTTGTTGACCTCCGATGCTCAGGTGCTTGTGAGTTTGCCAAATGCGCGGAATCTCTGGCTCATTAATGAGCTTTCAGCCGGCCGTTTTACCTATGAGTCTTCTGGTATTCTCGATATTACCCATCTCCGATTCTTTACCCAAGAAGAAGGGTTACGTATGCTTGAAGAAACGGGCTATTCGGTTGAAGCCATAGGCTATGGAGCCGATAGTCGTTTCATTAATACCCCGCATCCAAAGAAATTTCCAGCCAATATCGAGATGGAACATCTTGTATTCAAAAATATCGACTATGACAGCTACCAACAACTGATTAGTCTGCAAATCTTCTATCGTGCTACTCCGATTAAGTCAGCCGCTCTGCGGCCTATGGCAGATTCGAAAGTCTCGCCACAAAGCCCATTTCAGGGACATTTACATCAATCTCTGGTCGGAAAGTCCCTTCTGCACGCAGGTGATCCTCAGCGGACGAGTTACGCCGTCCTTCTGCACTTGTATTATCCTGATCTTTGGCCGGAGTTTCGGGAAGCCATCGCCCGTATTCCCAGTTCGTGCGCTCTCTACATATCATTAAGCGAGGGGCGTGAGGATGGGCTTGCTCAGATACTTCAAGATCGCCCGGACGCGGTAGTGATTCGCCATCCTAACCGGGGCCGCGACATCGCGCCGAGACTGGCGCTGGCCAAGGCAGCAGTAGCTGCTGGACACGAATTCTTGCTGTTTATTCATAGCAAAAAGTCCCCGCATTTGCAGAAAATGAAGCCGGAGCAGATTCATGTTGACTTCCTGTCCCATGGAGATGGTGATCGCTGGCGTCGCGAATTGTTGGATAATTTATTGTCACCTTCGGTGGTGGACCACGTTCGCGAACGGTTCAACCGTGCGCAGTGGGTTGGGATGATCGGGCCAGCAGGATTCTGGTTACCCTTGGATATGGGGGTGGATGCGAATCGTCCGCAAGTCGGCCCGCTGTTGGACAGTTTGGGGATTATGATAGATCCACGTCGCTACGGTTTTTTCGCGGGTAGTATGTTCTGGGCACGTGCACAAGCGCTTGCACCACTGCTGGCCCTGGATCTGAAGCCTGACGATTTTGAGGAAGAATGCGGCCAGGTTGATGGCACGCTGGCCCATGCCATAGAGAGAATATTCGCGGTGGTTGCGGAGCGTGCTGGTTTTGTGGTGGAAGATACGACAGGCCATGAATGTCTCAGGCCGTTGGGTCCGCTGCTGCCGTGGTTGGCCGCACAGCGCTGTTCCCCGCAAGAAAGCTTGTGGGCTCAACAAGCGCTGGTGAATGGAATTTCGTCTTTGGTTGTTTCTGTGCTAATGATAGAAAATGGTCGGGAGTATTACTTGCAGGCCACGCAAGCCAGCCTGTCGCAGCAATGGTCGCTGGCGCGAGTAGGGACTGGAATTGCCGGGAATGACCCGGTGATTACTATAAACACTACCTTTGCTGAGATGAATGCAGGTTGGCTCGCCTTCATGGACGCCGGCGACCAACTAGCCCCCGATGCCATATTCCGCATTCAGATGGCTATCCAGAATCATCCCGAATGGCAACTCATCTATACCGACGAGGACTCTCTCACGGCCGATGGCCAGCACCTCAATCCTCACTGCAAGCCCGATTTCAACATCGACTACCTGCGAAGCCTCCCCTACATAGGTGGCTTGCTGGTCATCAAAAAAGAACTTTTTGAGACGCTGGGCGGTTTTGATCTGCAAGCTGATGGTGCAGAAGACTATGATTTCGTCCTGCGAGCCTGGGAAAAAATCGGCGACGCTGGTATCGGTCATATTCCTGAAGTGCTTTATCATCGCTTGCAGGGTGGTGGGCACTGCAACAAGTCCGTTGAGGAAATCCTCCAGGTCAGTCAGGCTGCTTTGCAGAGGCATTTACAGCGCCTGAATATTGCGGCGGAAGTATTGCCCGGACCTTTCCCGCCAGCCACTCGGGTGCGTTATCCCCTGACTGGCACGCCTCTGGTTTCCATCATTATCCCCACACGCAATCAACTGGGCTATTTGCAGCGCTGCGTGGAATCTCTGATCGAAAAAACCAGGTATGCGCATTATGAAATGCTCATTGTCGATAATGACAGCGATGATGCCGAGGCGCGCACTTATCTGGATATGCTTGCGGCCCAGGAGGAGCAACTGGGTGGTCGGTTGCGCGTACTCAGGCATCCCGGTCCATTCAATTTTTCAGCCATGAATAACCGGGCAGTTGAACAGGCGCGGGGCGATTACGTCCTTTTGCTCAATAACGACACGGCTGCACTGCATGACGACTGGCTGGATGAAATGGTCAGCCAGATTTTGCGTCCGGAGGTGGGTATAGTTGGCGCAAAGTTGCTCTTTCCCGATGGCAAAATTCAGCATGCCGGCGTGATTCTGGGAATGCGCGGGCCGGCAGAACATCCCTTCATTGCTCAGCCACCCGAATATCGGGGCTATTTCGGCCGGGCCATGCTGACCCAGAATTTATCGGCAGTAACAGGAGCCTGTCTGTTGATCGGGAAGTCCCTCTATCAAGAGTTGGGTGGGCTGGATGAAAAACAGTTTCAGGTTTCCTACAACGACATTGATCTCTGCCTGAAAGCACGCGAAGCCGGACATAAAATTGTGTTCACCCCTTGGGCGATGCTCCTCCATGAAGGTTCCGCCAGTCAGCGCGGTGAAGTCGAGAAAAAACCCAGCCCCGAAAAAGAAAAACGCTTTGCCGGCGAAAAAATGGCTTTTTATCAGAAATGGCTGCCGCAACTGGCTTTTGATCCCGCCTATAATCGCCATTTGAGTCTGGCGAGTACGGATTTCTTGCTTGAAGATCAGGCCGCCCTGACCTGGGACCCGGAATGGCGTCCGCGTCCGCGCATTCTGGTGCATCCGGCGGACCGGGAGGGTTGTGGAGAGTACCGGATCATCTCCCCTATGCGCGCCCTGCAAAAGGCGGGGAGGGCACAGGGCTGGGAAACCATGCGGATATTTGAACCGGCAGAAATGGAACGTTTTTCTCCGGAAAGTATTGTGTTGCAGCGGCAGATGGAATGGCCGCAAATCGATGCCCTGGAACGGCATAAAAAACTGCTGAAAACCTTCCGGGTATTTGAAATTGATGACTTAATCACCAATTTGCCGGTGAAAAGCCTGCACAAGGCCCAGATACACAAGGATATCGCCAAGCGGTTCCGCAAGGCAGCGGGTTTGTGTAACCGTCTGGTGGTCGCGACGGAGCCCCTCGCCAAAGCCTATAAAGGATTCGCCGATGAGCTGCGCGTTCAACCCAACTGTATTGAAGACGCCATTTGGGGGTCCTTGCAGCCCCGCCGACGTGCTGAGGCCAAGCCCAGAGTAGGCTGGGCCGGTGGTGTAGGGCACACGGGTGATCTGGAAATGATCGCCGATGTGGTGCGCGATCTGGCCGACGAAGTGGACTGGGTGTTTTTCGGCCTCTGTCCCGATGCCCTGCGTCCTTATGTCCGCGAGTTTCATACTGGGGTACCCTTACCCCAGTATCCCAACAAATTGGCTAGTCTGGACCTGGATCTGGCTTTGGCGCCCTTAGAGAATAATTCGTTCAATGAAGCCAAAAGCCACCTGCGGATTCTGGAATACGGGATTCTCGGCTATCCGGTGATTTGTTCAGACATTTTCCCCTATCAGGGAGATTTCCCCGTCACCCGGGTTGCCAACCGCTATCGCGACTGGGTACGGGCCATCCGTGAGCAGATTGCCGATCGGCAGGCGCTGGAAGCGGCGGGCGACTGCTTGCGGGAACATGTGCGCGCCCACTGGCTACTGGAGGAGCATCTGGACGACTGGCTGGCGGCTTGGCTGCCCTGAGGCTCAAAGCCCGCTATCTTCATAAAGATCATCCAGAGATAGGCTGATGGATAACCCTCCACAGTCCAACTGGAGGATATCGCCGGGGTCGAGAATCTGCTCGCCCCAAGTGCTCCCTTCGCGACTGAACAGGCGGGCGTAAACCCGCTCAGAATCTACCAGAAGATAGTACCGTAAAGCATGGGTATCCCGGTAGGCGAGCCATTTTTCCCGCTGGTCGATGGCGGCGGTAGCCGGAGATAAGACCTCGGCCAGAAAGCAGGGCGCGCTTTTGTACAAGGGATAATTGTCTTCTGGATCACAGACCAGCATGGCATCAGGATAATAATAGGCCTGATGGGTGGAGATGCGCAGCTTCAAGTCCGCCATGAAGGCACGGCATGGGTGACCACGGCTGACTGCGCGTAGATGAAAAAAAATATTACCCGCAATACGGTTGTGTCGCTCGCTGGCACCGGCCATGGCAAACACTTCGCCAGCCAGATACTCGCTTTTAACATCAGCCAGTGCTTCGGCATCAAGGTACTCTGTTTCGCTCAGGCTTCGATGCTCGGTACAGGCGCTCATGGGTTACCTCGGTGATGAAGGGGGCCATTGGCGATGAATGTAGCTTGTAGGGACTGGATCCTCAAGCTCTGGAAATGGCCGGTTTGCCCGGAAAGAAGAGCGGCAACATATTGCCACTTTTGAGTCGGCTTAATGTCATATCTTGGCGCAACTACCATCAAATATGCCTTGATCAGCTTTATCCTGCTGATATTCCGGTATTAAATAAATATGGTACTGATTTTGCTTCCAGTCTTGAGTGTTGGTGCTGCAAACAGACGGACAGGCAATGGCTATATCAGGTGTGATCAATACAAATACTTCGACTTTGAACACGCTGGACGCACTCAATGGCACCCAGGGTGGCCTTGATACTTATTTGCAACAGCTATCTACGGGTAAGCGTATCAATAGCCCGGCTGATAATCCGGCAGACTACGCCATCGCCCAGCGTTTTCAAACCCAAATCAATGGGCTGAACCAGGCGATTGCCAACGGCAATCAAGGCGTTTCCCTGGTACAGACCGCTACTGGAGCCGTCCAGAATCAGATCAATTTATTGCAGCAGATTCGGACCACGGCAGTGCAGGCTGCCAATGCTTCCAATACCACTTCAGATCGCCAGGCTCTGCAGGGCGTGGTCAGTCAGTTGCTGGCCCAGGTGCAGACCATTGCGACCCAGACCCAGTTCAACGGTCAGAACTTGCTGGATGGCACTTTTGCGGGTACTGCCTTTCAGGTGGGTGCCAACTCCAACCAGATAATCAATGCGGCGGTGGGAAATGCGCAGACTTCAGCCATGGGCGATCATATACCCGCAGTTTCTCCGTACAGCGATAGCTACGGATGTAATGGCTCCTTTGTGAGCGGCGGTTTTGCGCCCGGAGGTGCCTTTACCATCACTCCTGCCCAGACCAGTGCTTACTTTACTTTTAGCGGTGGTTCTTATGATTTCTACATATTTCGCGGTCTGCAGAATGGTGGAGAAATCGGTAGCAAAATCAAAGTGACATTGACGGGAAACCCGCCGGATACGCAGGAACTGAATAAAATGGCTGCAGCCATCAGTAGCGCAGGAATCAAAATATCTGGCACAACGCAATTGGTTAATGGCACACCTGTACTGAAATTGACCTATCCTGCCAACGACAAGGGCATTTCCTTTAGCGGCCCACCCTATGTAACCAGTGGAAGTTATGATTATAACAGTCAAACAAATGAAATCACCGTAACATTGCCTGATAGCGCGCCGCATCTGAATTCACTGCTCAGCGCCGTGAACCAAAATGTGGTTTCCGTAACTAAAACCGGTTCATCTACCCAGCTGACATATCCTGCCAGTGGGCAACGATATGCTTTCATAGAAGATTCTAACATTACCCAGAATCCGCCAATTATAAATAGTAGCAGCGGCAGTATAACGTACACCCAGAATAATGGCGGGTCGGCTATGGCTCCAGACTCAACCGGAATGTTTCAGGAGGTTCACATAGAGAATGATGCCTTCAGTTCCAGAGGAACGCTGATCACCAGTAATACGCCTGCCTCAGAGGCGATTATCCCCCCCAACACCTATTATGGCTCCTTCAGTTCCGGAACGGGGAGTAGCGGACTGAGCATCCAAGGTCCATTCGGTAGCGCGCAAGTGGATGTCAACACCGAGACAGAATCAGCAGCAAGCATCACTACGGCGGTCAATGCCGTATCCCAGCAGACGGGGGTCAAGGCCCGGGCCTATACCAGTGCCTCTTTTCTGGTGGCTACGGGAAGCTATACTTTTACCCTCAGTAATGGGAGTAGTGGTTTACCCAGAAATGCCGTGAACATCTCTGCCAGTGTGAACAATGCAGCCAACGGCCAGCCCAATTTGAATGCCTTGTTGACGGCCGTCAACCAGCACACGGCAGTAACCGGCATTGCTGCCAGTAGCCGGGTAATCAATGGTAAACCCGAGCTGATTCTCACCAATGCCAATGGCGAGAATATCAATATTTCAGCTGGGTTAGCCAATGGTCAGTTGGCATCCACGGCCCTTGCCGCAGGCTCCACCGGCAGTTTGCAAGCCGTAAGTGGCAGCACTCAGGCCCTTATCGGTTACCCCATCAACAGTGGATCTCATGCCGCGTTAATCCAGGGGGCGGTGCAATTTGCTTCGGCCAGCGCCTATCGGATCAATAATGGCGATATGATCGGATTCAGCAGCCAGGTCAGCAGACTGCAGAGTGGTTCGGCTCTGGCCGATATTGATGTGAGCACCCAAGAGGGGGCGCAACGGACCATTACCATTGTGGATCAAGCCTTGAACTATTTGAACCAGCAAGCCAGTGAGCTGGGTGCCACCCAAACCCGGATTCAGGTTTCAGTAGTCAATGACCAGAGCTCGGCCACCAATATGCAGTCGGCCCAATCGACTGTCCAGGATGCCAGTATTGCCCAGGCAACCTCACAGTTGACCAAATACCAGATTTTACAACAGGCAGGCATCTCGACCCTGGCTCAGGAAAACGCACTTCAGCAGGCCTATCTCAAGCTTCTGCCATCAGGCTGAGATGTTCAAAGCGATAAACATCATCGCTTCCCCACTAACTGAGTCGATTCAAGTTTTTTCGCTGGAGTGTCGTTATAAGGAATGTACGAAGTAAGTACAGCTTGGCAAGGATGCCATTTCAACCCTAAGAAAGGAGCACGATCATGGCAATTTCAGGAATTATCAATACCAATACCTCAGCATTGAGTACGCTGAATGCATTAAATGGTACGCAAGGAAGTCTCAATACATACCTTCAGCAGTTGTCCACGGGCAAGAGTATCAATGGCCCGGCGGATAACCCTGCGGGTTACGCCATCGCCCAGCGTTTTCAGACCCAGATCAACGGGTTGAATCAGGCGGTTTCCAACGGTAACCAGGGCGTTTCTCTGGTGCAGACTGCTACAGGTGCCATTCAGAACCAGACCAGCCTTTTGCAGCAGATTCGGACTACAGCGGTCCAGGCAGCTAACGCTTCCAACACCACATCAGACCGCCAGGCTCTGCAGGGTGTGGTCAGCCAATTGTTGGCGCAGGTACAAACCATTGCCACCCAGACCCAGTTCAATGGTCAAAACCTGCTGGATGGCACTTTTGCGGGTGCGTCGTTTCAGGTAGGTGCCAACTCTAACCAAATCATTAACGTTGCGGTTGGCGATACCAAAACGAATGCGATGGGAAATTATTCAGCGACTGCTTCTGGGAGTACATATACGAGCAGTGGATCTTTTCAGAATGGTGGTTATACCCCTGGTGGATCATTTACGATCAGTGCCAGTGGCACGGGTAATTTTACTGCCGGTTCAGGGGCAAGTGGTTTGATCATCCAGGGGAGCGTCGGTAACGCTTCAGTGAGTGTGAATTCTTCGACTGAGTCCGCAGCCAATCTTGCCGCTGCGGTGAACGGTGTTTCTGCTCAGACAGGGGTTACGGCTAAGGCTTATACCAGTGTGGCTTTCACAGCTACAACAGGTACGTACACCTTTACTCTTAGTAACGGTAGCAGTGGTGCTGCGACTAATGCAGTTAATGTATCTGCCGATGTCACTGAGGGTTCCAATGGTCAGGCTAATATTAGTTCGCTGGTCACGGCCATCAATAATCAAGCGGCTGTTACTGGGGTATCGGCAAGTACTCAGACCGTCAATGGTTCAACGGAATTAGTGCTGACCAATGCGAACGGTAATAACATCAACATTTCGGCTGGTATTACATCTGGCGGGGCTTTGATTGGATCCGGACTTGCTTCTGGGTCAACAGGTTCATTAACCGCTGTTAGCGGAAGTACACCATCTACTGTCGGTTCAGCCATTACTTCTGGTTCTGCAAACGCCCTGATTCAGGGGGCGGTGCAATTTGAGTCTGCTAGCTCCTACGCCATTGGCAATGGGGGTAATATTGGGTTTAGCGCTCAGGCAACCAGCTTGAGTGGATCAGAGGTGTCAAACATCAATGTTACCACCGCCGCCGGTGCCCAGCAGGCCATCGGTATTGTTGATCAGGCCATCAACTATCTGAACCAGCAAAACGGTAGTCTTGGTGCTATCCAGAACCGGATTCAGGCTTCGGTTTCCAATGATCAGACTACGGCTACCAACCTGCAGTCTGCGCAATCGGTGGTTCAGGATGCGAATATCGCGCAGGCGACTTCGCAGTTGACCAAGTATCAGATTCTGCAGCAGGCAGGTATTTCTACCCTGGCGCAGGAAAACTCCTTGCAGCAGAGCTACCTCAAGCTTCTGCCCTAAGGTAATGATGCTTTAATCAGTTTCTCTCCCACTTCTGCAGGGTGGGAGAGTTTTATCAGCGGAGAATCAATATGGATGCTCTCTCTATGGCAACGAGTTCGTTATCTATACCCGGAAGTGCAGCGTCTGATACGCAGCAAGGGAGTGAGGCGAATGTTCCTCCAACCCGGCCGCCAACAGCGCAGCCAAATACTTTAGAAAGCACTTCAACAACACCCAAAAACAAAACATTGCATCCTGAAAAAGTGCAACAGGCTATTCAGAAATTACAAAATAATTTACCAGCAAGTGCTTCTGTTACCTTACAAGCTGGTCTGGACCCGGACGGAACGCATCCCGGACAGGTTCTGGTGAAACTCAGTGATAAAGTCACCAAACAAACATTTTTTGAATATTACGTCCCGGCCGAACAGGTCGTGAAAAGTGCTGAAACCGGAGACGCATTGCAACCCGGCAGCCTGATGAATACCAAGGCCTGAATTTTTTAAATTTATTATGCAGGAGTAAAGATTATGACCGCTTCACTATCTGGTTTGGTCAGTGGCATTGATGTCCAGTCACTTATTACGAATTTAAGTGCGGCTTATCAGGCCCCTATTACTATCCTGCAAAATCAGCAACAATCTTATCAAACGACTTTAAGTGCCTGGGGTACCCTGCAGAGTAGTCTATCCGGTTTGCAGTCGGCCATGAGCAGTTTGCAGAATCTGGGTAATACCAATAATCGCAGCGTGACTCTTTCCAATGATAATGCGGCCTCGGCTACGGCTTCTGCCAATGCGCCGCAGGGAAGTTACAGTCTGAGTAATATGGTTCTGGCGCAGTCCCAGAGTATTTATTCCAGCAATTTTACCAGCGCCACCAATAATTCAGTGGGTACCGGTACCCTGCAAATTCAGGTGGGTAGTGGTGCTGTCCAGAATGTGGCTATCAATGCTTCCAATGACAGTCTGGATGGCATTGCCAGTGCCATTAATCAGGCCAACACCGGAGTGAATGCCGCCGTTGTCTATGATGGCACCGGCTATCGCCTGACTTTGACCGGAAAGGGTACAGGGGTGAATAGTGCTTTCTCGGTCAGTACCAGTGGTGCAACGGGCAGCTTATCTTCGCTCAGCTACAGTAATGGTAATGGCGCATCTGGTTCCATGACCTTGAGCCAACAGGCTCAAAATGCCGGTGTCAGCATTAACGGTTTGCCGGTTACCAGTACGACCAATACGATTTCCGGAGCTATTCCCGGAGTAACGCTCAATTTGCTGCAGGCCAGCGGTAGTGCAACCTTGCAGGTTTCCAGCAGCAATAGCGGTTTTGTGACGGGTGTGCAGAGCTTTGTGAGTGCTTTCAATAAGACCATGGGCACTATCAACCAGTTGACCGCTTATAATGCTCAGGCTGGTTCCGGTGGTCCTCTGTTGGGTGATGCTTCGGTGCAGGGTTTGCGGACCCAGTTGCTGGATATGATTTCCGGACAGGGCATCGGGATCTCTTCGGGTAGTTCGTATAACTCCCTGGGCAGTGTGGGTTTGGGACTCACCAGCAGTGGTACGATCAGTTTGAATACCGGCACTTTGACTACGGCGCTCTCTGCTGATTTCAATACGGTAGCGGGCCTCTTCGGGCAGGCGGGTAGTACCAGCAACGCCAATGTTCAGTATCTGAACGCGACCAGCGCAACGCAGGCAGGGACTTATGCCATTAATGTGAGTCAGGCCGCGACCCAGGCCAGCACTTCGGGGAGTGCCGCCATTCCTTCCGGTGGCATTCTTCAGAGCGAAAGCCTGACTTTTGGGTCGGGGGCCAGTTCGGTGGTGGTGTCCTTGAGTTCGGGCAGCACCCTCAATGATATTGTGAGTACTATTAATGATACCTTGCAGCAGTCGGGTATGACGGGGATTACCGCCAGCGCCAATAATGGTTATCTCGAATTGCAGTCCAATGCTTACGGGAGCGCCCAGTCTTTCACCGTAAAATCCAACGTGGCGGCAGGTTCCGGCGGTACCGGAATTGGTACGAGCTTGTTGACAGCTACCGGAACCGATGTAGCGGGGACGATTAATGGCCAAAGTACCAGCGGTTCCGGTCAAACCATGACCGTCACCGGACCGGGGAATGCTTCGGGTTTGCAGGTCAGCATTACCGGAAACAGCACCGGCAATCTTGGTTCGGTAACCCTCAGTCAGGGTTTGTATCAACAGATGAGTGCGCTTCTGAGCTCGGCGCTGAACACCCAAAGTGGTTTTGTGAGCGCCGCCCAGAACGGTATCACTTCTTCCATCAATGGCTTGGGGGCGCAGATTACAACATTGCAGCAGTCAGCCTCCAATCAGACCGCGTTGCTTACCCAGCAGTTTGCTGCCATGCAGTCACAACTGTCTTCTCTGCAGTCTACCAGTCAGTATCTGAATGCATTTTATTCTTCCAATAGTTCCAGCTCGTCCAGTTCCAGTTCGAGCTCCAGTAGTTAAGGGAGGTTTTAAGCTATGAGTGTAGCGACAGCGGCGGCCATGCAGGCTTATAAGCAGGTCGGCAATCAGGGGATTTCCAGTGATCGTCTGGTGTTGCTGGGGCTGGAAGGAATTCTGGAATATATCCGGCGTGCCCGTCTGGCGATTCAGACTAAGGACCTGAGCGTCAAGGCGGATTCCATGGACAAAGCCTACCAGCTGACCGCCCACCTTTTGGCCAGTGTGAACTTCGAGCAGGGCGGTGAAATTGCCAAAAATCTCGACAGTCTTTATCGTTTCCTGTTAAATCAGTTGGCACAAGCCAATATTTTTGATGATTTGCAGGCGCTGGATGCCTGCCAGCCGGTGCTGGTGGATCTGCGCGACGCGTGGAGGGGACTGCTGGGTCATTCCTGAGGCATAACTTTCCGCATCTGAAGGAGTGACTGATGCTGGAGCAGCATGCCGTGGTACTGGAAGATGTGCTTCCCCTGAGCCTGGAGAAGGGTCAAGTAGATCCTGCGCGACGCGGTCGTCTGATGTTGGATAATTTGGCGCTTCTCAAGGCATTGCTGGTGATGGATGATCACTTGCTGATGGAGGATGACAACCGGGAAGCCATCAGCAGCCTGGAAACCAAAATTGATTTGCTGCTGCTGTTGGTAGGTAAGGGCATACAAGGGCTGGAACCTTTGCCAACATCTTATTCCTGCGCGCTGGGTGCAGAAGATCTGTATTGGGAGACTACATCTTCGGCAGAGTTTCCCCATGAGCATGGCCCGGTCTGCGTGGCCCTTTTTTTGCGCCCCAGGATTGCCATGCCGCTGTTTCTTCCGGGTACCCTCCAGATGTCAGTGACTCAGCCGGAGGGTAGCGCAGAAACGCTATCTCGTTATCATTTGCACTTTCAGCTAGACGCGCGCGTGCAAGAATCACTGGATCGACTAATATTCCGTCACCATCGGCGTTCCATAGCGCGGCAAAAGGATCATCATTTGTCCGCAGAATGACAGGCGTTTGTTATGTACACTGAAGTAAGCACGGAAAACGGATCAACTCTGGAGAGGCGCAGCCTGTCGCGCGAAAGTTGCGGACTGGTTGGAAACAGTGTGCCTATTCAGCGCATGACGGCGATGCTGGCCAAGGTGGCGAAAACGGACAGTACCGTCTTGATTCTGGGTGAATCGGGTACGGGCAAGGAAGTGATAGCCCGCTGTCTGCATCAGCACTCCTTACGTAGTCAGGGACCTTTTGTGGCAGTTAATTGTGGAGCTATTCCAGAAGAATTGATGGAAAGCGAGCTTTTCGGGCATGAGAAAGGGGCTTTTACGGGGGCTTTGGCCGCGCGTAAAGGCCGTTTTGAGCTGGCCGAGGGCGGCACCCTTTTTCTGGATGAAATTGCCGAAATGAGTCCGCAAATGCAGGTGAAACTGCTGCGTGTGCTTCAGGAAAAACAATTTGAACGGGTGGGCGGTGCGCGGGTGATGGAGAGCCATGTGCGGATACTGGCCGCTACGCATCGTAATCTGGAGGAACGGATTCAGGAAGGCAGCTTCAGAGAGGACCTGTATTATCGTCTGAATGTTTTTCCGGTGCACGTGCCCCCCCCTGCGCGATCGCCCGGGCGATATTCATTTGTTGTTTGCTTATTTTATGGATAAGTTGATCACGGAAGGTCATTTAGCCGTTAAGCTTGAGGGGGATTCCCTGCGGGCCATGGATGCCTACCACTGGCCCGGGAATGTCCGGGAACTCCGCAATCTGGCAGAAAGGCTGGTAATTTTGCATGGTGGTGAGACACTTTCCTGTGCAGACCTGCCCGCCCGCATGCGCAGTGTGGAAAATTTGGAGTTGCAGGATGAACGGCAAAGTCTTGCCGCCGTGTGGGCAGAGCCTTCGGTGAGATTGCCGGAGCCGCCCTTTGATCTCAAATTGCATCTGGAAGAAATAGAAAAGGAATTCCTGCTGCAAGCGCTGGCTAAGTGCGATCAGGTGGTTGCCCGTGCTGCAGAACGTTTGGGACTGCGCCGGACGACCATGGTCGAGAAACTGAAAAAATACGGACTGAGCACGATCAGGGACATGGATCATTAATGTCTGATGCAGGCTCTCCGCCCTTGCCTGATGCTTCGAGTCTTATCGAAGCGTTCAAACTCTTCAACCAAACTTCACAAGAACTGACGGAAGCCTACGGAGCCCTGCAGCAGGAAGTCCAACGCCTTTCCGCAGAACTGGCAGAGGCGAACGTGCGTCTTCGCGCCGAACTGCAAGCCAAGGAACAAATGCGCGAACGCCTTGCCCTCCTTCTGGAAATACTCCCCGGCGCGGTATTGGTGGTGGATCATGCGGCGCTGATTGTGGAAATGAATCCGGAAGCAATTCGTTTGCTGGGAGCGGATTTGCGAGGTTCGGACTGGCAGGCCTTGCAACCCAGACCCATGTCAGGTTCCGGGAATGAATGGTTGTTGCTGCGCGGGCCTTCCAGGGATCAGTCCGTACAGGTGACACTTGCTGTCAATGCGTTGCCGGGCGAGGGTGGACAGGTGATTTTATTGCAGGATGTGACAGCGGCGCGCGCTCGTGAGGAGGCTGCCCAGCGACGGGAACGTCTGGCTGCCATGGGAGAAACGATGGCAGGACTGGCGCATCAATTGCGTACCCCTTTGGCCACGGCGCTGCTCTCTGTTTCACACCTGCAATTTGAACGTGGTCCCGAACATTTTGCTCGGCAACAGCAGCGCGCGCTGGAAAGATTGCATCATCTGGATGCGACCATTGATGCCATGCTGCGTTTTTTGCGCGGTGCGGAGCAGGAAAGTGGCTCTGTGGCATTGATCGAAATTCTTCAAGCCTTGCAGCGGGAATGGGAAGCACAATTTCGTCAAAAAAATGTCACTCTGGAAATTGGCGATGCACGGGATGACTGGTTTTTGACGGGAACCCTGGCTGCCTGGGTCAGCGTCTTGGCCAATGTCCTGCATAATGCGCTGCTTTTCAGCAACGCTGGACAGTCAGTCAGCATCAGGCTTGAAGAAGTTACTCAAGGCACCCTGCGCTTGAGCATTCGGGATTTTGGCCCGGGTATTGCTGAAGCGGATCAGGAAAAGATTTTCATCCCATTTTATACCACTCGCCGGGATGGCACCGGATTGGGTTTGGCTATTACCCGTAATTTTGTGGTAGCCATGGGGGGGAGTATGGAGCTGGAAAAGGTATCTCCTGGTACCTGCTTGGTGCTGCTTCTGCCGTTATGGCAGGTTGCTCAGCCATTGCCCAGCGGTTCAATGAGTCAGGAGTAGGAAGCATGGAGCAATACCAGGCCCGTATTTTACTGGTCGAAGATGATGAATATCTGGCTGAAGCCTTGCAGGAGGCGCTGGAGGATCAGGGCTATCGCGTGCAATGGGCCGAAGATGGAACGGCGGCATTACGCCTGTTGGCGGCTAAGTCTTTTGATCTGGTGGTCAGTGATGTGCAGATGCGTCCTATGGATGGTTATACCCTTTTGAAAACCTTGAGCGTACAACATGACGCACCGCCGGTATTGATGATGACCGCCTGGGGTACGATTTCCGAGGCGGTGCAGGCTTTGCAAAATGGTGCGGTAGATTATGTGGTGAAACCTTTTACGGTGGATGTTCTGCTGGAAAAGTTGCGCAAGTTCGCGCTTCCACATTTGCCAGCCGATAGCCAAGGACCTGTAGCGCAGTCTCCGGCCATGTTGGCGATGCTGGAAATGGCCAAAAAGGTAGCTTCCACGGATGCCACCGTATTGCTGATGGGCGAAAGTGGTGTGGGGAAAGAAGTGTTGGCACGTTATATCCACCAGCAAAGCCGCCGTCAGGCGGGGCCATTTATTGCTGTTAATTGTGCGGCCATTCCTGAAACCCTTCTCGAAGCCACTTTGTTTGGGCATGAAAAAGGGGCATTTACGGGTGCGGCGCAAAGTAGTGCTGGAAAGTTCGAGCAGGCTCAAGGCGGTACGCTGCTGCTGGATGAAGTGACAGAAATGCCTGTTCAATTACAGGCCAAGTTACTGCGGGTGCTGCAGGAACGTGAGCTGGAGCGGGTCGGCGGCAAGCAGACCATTACCCTCGATATTCGGCTGATTGCCACCAGTAATCGGGATTTGCGTCAGGCCGTAGCGGAAGGAGTTCTGCGGGAAGATCTGTATTATCGTTTACAGGTTTTTCCTATACAGATTCCGCCATTGCGCGAACGCCAGGCGGATATTTTGCCGCTTTCCGAGCACTTGTTGAGGCGGCACTGTCAGCAGATGGGGCTTTCCGTAAAAGGGCTCAGTATGGCAGCAAAACAGCAGCTCTACTTTTATGAATGGCCCGGCAACGTGCGCGAACTGGAAAATGCCCTGCAACGTGCGCTCATTCTCTCGGTAGAAAATGACATTCAGGTAGATGATCTGGGTTTACAGGGATCGTCTGCAAGCATACCTTTACCTGGGGTGAGTCCTACATTGGCGGTAGAAACTGCAGACCCCGTTGTGGCCCTGGATGATCTGCGTGCCCACCATGAACGTGAAGCCATCGCCTTGGCCTTGAGCCAAAGTCGCGGTTCAAGGGCTCAGGCCGCAGAGCGTTTGGGCATTAGTCCCAGGACTTTGCGTCACAAAATCCAGCGCTTTCGGGAAGCCGGTTATGAGTTGGGATAAAACTGGCTCGGATATTGCTTGTAAGTTTCAGGAAAAATAAACGATAGGTGCGACCATGAGTAGTGTAGATTCCCTGGATTCCTTGATGACGCAGTTGCGCGCTCTGGCCGATCAGGCACAGGGTGTCAAAGTGCCGGATAAATCCACTACCGGTCCCGACGACTTTGCCAACACCCTGAAAAGCATGGTTGGGTCGGTCAATCATCAACAAAGTCAGGCGAATGCACTGCAGTCGGATTTTTCCAGTGGCGACAAGTCGGTCAGTCTCAGTCAGGTGATGGTTGCTTCGCAAAAAGCGGATCTTTCCTTTCAGACCATGCTTCAGGTGCGCAACAAGCTGGTTTCTGCGTATCAGGACATCATGAACATCCAGGCATGATTCCTTGCGTTTCGGGCACTTGCGTAGATTCTGCTGATGGCGACTGAAGCCGCGACGAATCTCAACCTGGCGGGCGGAGCTGCACAAGTGCAGCGACGCTGGCAGGAGCTGCCGCCGAATCGCCGTCTGGGCGTATTGGTGGCTCTGGCTGCCGTGCTTGCCGTTCTGATTGCCGTGATTTTCATGAACGGAAGTCCTTCCTACAAGGTTTTGTACACCAATCTTTCGGATCGTGATGGTGGGCAGGTTATTGCCGAGTTACAGAAGCTGAATGTGCCCTACCAAATCGGTGATGGCGGTGCAGTGATTTCCGTACCCGCCAATCAGGTTTATGCGACCCGCATGAAATTGGCCGCAGACGGGTTACCCAAAGGTGCCGGTGTGGGTTTTGCCATTCTTGACCATGAACCCATGGGGACCAGTGATTTTGTGGAGCACGTGAATTACCAGCGTGCTTTGGAAGGTTCTCTGGAGAGAACCATCGCCTCCCTTAGTTCTGTGGAGGGAGCCAAAGTACATCTGGCCATGCCCAAGCCCTCGGTATTCCTGAGCGAGCAGGAAAAACCCACGGCTTCGGTGATGCTGAACCTGTATCCCGGTCGCGAACTCAGCGGTGCCCAGGTGGCAGGCATTGTTCATCTGGTTGCTGCCAGCGTGCCGGGGCTGATGGACAAAAATGTTACGGTAGTGGATCAGCATGGCAATATACTGAGCACCCGTGGCAATGCGGATAATGGATTACAACCTTCCCAGCTGGCTTACCAGCGTAGCGTGGACCAGCAATACGAAAAACGTATTCAGGCTATTCTGACCCCTATTGTCGGTGCCAAAGGCGTGCGCGTAGCCGTATCGGCAGATATTGATTTCGCCAAAAGTGAAAGCAGTTCGGTGAGTTATGGTAAAGGTCAGATTCTCAGCCAGCAGACCCATAGCACTTCTGGAACCGGTGGTTCCGGGCCTTACGGGGTTCCTGGAGCACTCTCCAACACGCCTCCCGGAGTGGCGGTAGCTCCCCTGGTTGCGCCGGTGGCTTCCGATTTGTCACCTGGAGCGCTTATTGCTCTGGCCCCCACGCTGAAAATGCTGGCGCCTACTGAAAGCAGTGCGGATTCAACCACCAACTACGATGTGGACAAGACCATTGTGCACACGGTTCAGCCGGTAGGAACCGTCAAGCGCCTGTCAGTGGCCGTGCTCGTCGATGACCAGGTTTCCGAAAGTTCTCTGGGTGCCGTCAAGGCAAAACCTTTATCGACGGCGCAATTGGCGCAAATCCAGCAGCTGGTGGAAGATGCCATTGGCTATAATGCCAAGCGGGGCGATACGGTCAAGGTCGTCAATATGCCTTTCACTACCCAGTCAGCAGCAAGCGCATTGCCCTGGTGGCAGCAGTCCTGGTTCCTGAATCTCCTGAACAGCGGGCTGCGTTATCTGGTCATTCTTTTTGTGGCTTTGCTCCTCTATTTTGGTGTTGTCCGCCCGCTTTTAAAACGTCGTGCGCGCCAGGAACCCGGCATGGAGAGTGCGGATATAGAATCTGGAGAAAAATCCGTGAATGAGGCGCGGGCTGCCTCTCCAGAATCAGCAGCAGCAATGGCTAATGCTGAAGCCATTCGCGAGCAGGTCAACATTCCCGGTAATCCCCTGGAAACCGATTTGTATGTCTCCCGGCAGCTGGTCATGCAAGACCCGGCCAGAGCAGCCCAGGTTGTCAAAGAATGGTTGTCTAATGAGCACGAGTGAAGATCTCAGTGGCATGGATCGTAGTGCCATTCTTTTGTTGAGTCTCGGTGAGGATGAAGCTGCTGAAGTCATGCGCCACCTGGGACCGCGAGAAGTGCAGAAGCTTGGTGCGGCAATGGCCCGGATGTCGCATATCTCCACGGACCAGGTACAGGTGGTTCTTTCGGATTTTCGCTCCCGACTGGAGCGCCAGACTTCTCTGGGCGTGGGCAGCGACCAGTATATTCGGGCCATGTTGACCAAGGCTCTGGGCGCGGATAAAGCGGGTAATCTGATTGATCGGATTCTTCATGGTGGTGATGCCAGTGGTCTGGAGAATCTGAAATGGATGGACGCCCGTTCCATAGCCGACTTGATCAAACTGGAGCATCCCCAGGTGGTTGCCATGATTTTTGCCTATATGGAGCCGGAGCAGGCGGGAGAGGTCATTCATCATCTTCCTGATCGCCTGGTCAGTGAAGCCATGATGCGTCTGGCCAGCCTGGAAACGGTGCAGCCTGCGGCCATTCGCGAGTTGAATGAAATTCTGGAGGAACAAATTTCCGGTGAAGCGCAAAGCCTGCAGGTTGCCAGCCTGGGCGGACCAAAAGCCGCCGCTGATGTTCTGAACCGCCTGGAAACCAGTCTTTCATCCAGCATTCTCGACAACATGCGTGAGACCGACGATGAGTTGGCCGACAAGGTTCAGGAAAAAATGTTTGTCTTTGACGACCTGATCAAGCTGGATGACCGCAGCATGCAGGTGTTACTGCGTGAAATACCCTCGGATGGTTTTGTGACGGCGCTGAAGGGTGCCAATGCCGCACTGCGCGAAAAATTCTTTGCCAACATGTCCAAACGTGCGGCAGAAATGATGCGCGATGATCTTGAGGCCAAAGGTCCGGTACGGGTCAGTGAGGTGGAAAGCAGTCAGAAGGCGATTTTGCAGATAGCTACGCGACTGGATGCCGCCGGTCAGCTCAGTCTGGGTGGTGGCAGCAGCGAGGCCATGTTGTGATTGGGCAGCCCCTGTGAACAAGGGTGCGGAGATCATCTCCAGAGACAGCAGTGCTCAGGTACAGCGCTGGCAATTGCCGGAGGTCAAAAATTTTTCACCTGATTCCCAAGGTGCCACGGGCTCGTCACTGGAAGAGGGCGAAACCCTTTCTGCTGCCGCCGTCGCTTTACCAACCGCTGAACAACTCCAGGCCATTTATGCGGAAAGTGAGCAGAAAGGGCATGAGCAGGGTTATCAGCAAGGTTTTAAAGAAGGGCAGGCCGAAGGCTATCAAGAGGGGCTGGCCCGCGCAGAAGCTGAAAGACGTTCTTTGCAGGATATTCTTTCCGGTCTTTTTTCGCCCTTACAAGCCCTGGATGCCAGTGTTGAGCAATCTTTGCTGGCGCTGTCTCTGGAAATCGCCCGCCAGGTTATTCGTCACGAATTGCGGCTCCGCCCGCAAGTCTTGCTGCCCTTGTTGAAGGAAGCATTGCGCGCGGTACCTCTGCGGAGTGTGAACCCGGTTATTCGTTTGCATCCTGATGATGTGGATATGCTGCAGCGTCTTATGCCTGAGCTTGCCGACCAGGGAGTGGATTTGCTTGCTGATCCCCAAATCGAACGGGGAGGCGTCCTGGTTTCTGCGGGTCTGGATGATAATGCGGCCAGACCCGACCGCCGTTGGCAGGATCGGGATATTGATCATGCGGCCACTCAGCTTGATTTGCGCCTGGAAAATCGCTGGCGTGCCGTTCTCGAACGCTTGTTTGGTGAGCTTTCGGTATGATGTTGCGCTTTGCTGATCGGCAAAAATTGTGGGGAGATACCCTGAATCATTATACGCAAAGATTACCTGAAACATTCCCCGCCTTGCTGCCCAGCGGCCGCCTGGTGCGCATGGTGGGGTTGGTTCTGGAAGCCGAAGGGTTTGATGTGAGTGTCGGCACCCGCTGCCGGGTGGAAGCCGGCAATCAACGCGGTATTGATGCCGAAGTGGTCGGTTTTCACAACGAAAAACTGCAGTTGATGGCTGCCGGTGATTTGCACGGAGTCAGGCCCGGTGCCCGGGTACAGCCCTTGTCCGGGGAAGCACAGGCGAGTGTCAGCGAACGTCTTCTGGGTCGCGTAATGGATGGACAGGGTCAGTTTCTGGATGGTCTTGGCCCGGTGTCAGGACTCATCCGCGTGCCTCTGTTGGGTGTCAACATCAATCCCATGCAGCGTGCCCCGGTTAAGCGCCCCCTGGATGTTGGGGTGCGCGCCATCAATGCCTTGTTTACCATTGGTCGCGGCGCGCGCATGGGGCTTTTTGCCGGGAGTGGCGTCGGCAAAAGTGTTTTATTGGGTATGATGGCGCGAAACACCGATGCTGACGTGATTGTGGTGGGGCTGATTGGTGAACGTGGTCGTGAAGTCAAGGAATTTATAGAAGATATTCTTGGTGCGCAGGGGCTGCGTCGCGCTGTCGTAGTCGCAGCCCCTGCTGACGTTCCGGCTTTGACCCGGATTCGTGGGGCCCATCTGGCCACAGCCATCGCCGAATATTATCGTAGCCAGGGTAAGCATGTTTTGCTGCTCATGGATTCACTCACCCGCTATGCCATGGCCCAAAGAGAAATCGCCCTGGCCGTGGGCGAACCACCTGCTGTTCGGGGTTATCCACCTTCGGTTTTTGCGCGGCTGCCAGCGCTGGTGGAACGGGCGGGCAACGGTCCGGTGGGCGGCGGGAGTATTACGGCTTTTTATACCGTTTTGATGGAAGGGGATGATCAACAAGACCCTATTGCTGATAATGCCCGGGCAGTTCTTGACGGGCATCTGGTTTTGTCACGCAGTCTGGCGGAGCAGGGCCATTATCCGGCCATTGATCTGGAAGCATCCATCAGTCGGGTCATGCCCAACATCGTGTCTTCTGCTCAGATCAATCAGTTGCACCGTCTAAAACGTCTCTATAGCCGTTATCGGGAACATCAGGATCTGATTGCGGTGGGTGCGTATACGCCGGGCATGGATCCATTGCTGGATCAGGCAGTACGTGCTTATCCGGCCATTCTGGGATTTCTCCGCCAGAATCAGCAGCAGTCCGTGTCTTTGCAGAGCAGTCAGGAGCAATTGGCGCAGATCATGGCAACATATCTGGAAGAGGGTTAGTTATAGATGATGAGTCGCCAGAACGTCTTGTTATTTTTGCGGGAGGATGCTGATAAAAGACAGAAAGAAATAGCTGTTCGTCTAGGAAAGCAGCGAAGTTTACTGAGTGAAGTGCAGCAGAAGTTGCAACTCCTGGAAAATTATCTGCAGCAGTATCGAAATCAGGCGATTGCAGCTGAGACTTCAGGAATCCTCGGTGCGCAGGCTCTGGATACCCGCAATTTTATTCATCAACTGGAGCAGGTCCTGCAGATTCAGAAGGAAAATGCTCTACGTCAACAGCAAAGCGTGGCGCAAATCCAGTCTGAATGGGCTTCTGCCCGTGTCCAGGAAAAAGGCTTTGCCGCTTTGGCACGCCGTATCGAGATTGAACAACATGAGCTGGAATTACGCAAAATTCAGAAAGAACTGGATGAGTGGGCGAATCGTCGCCCTGGCTGTCAATGAGCTGGTGTGAAATTTGCTTGGGTACTGTCTGATAATTTTAAGCTGAGGATTTATCCGGATGGCAGCCGTAAGCATCGTCAACCTCGTGTCTTCATCAAGTCTTGCCTCAAACCCCGTGGGTAAGGGCAGCGCGCCAGCAGGCAAGGAAAAGTCTGACAGTACAAAATTTGCTGCGGTCATGGCAAAACAGCAATCACGGGAAACGCCGCCGCCGCAAAAGTCAACAGAGCACCCTCAGCACGATATCGGTGCGAACCCGAGTGGACATTCTCAATCCTCTGCTGAAACAACACAGGCGGACGCGGCAAATTCACTGCAACCTGTAAGCGGCAAAAGTTTGCCGCAGCCACAGTCAAATATTAGAGCTCAAAATGGGACGGTTAGCAAAGACAGTGACCCTAAAAAATCGAAAGATCAACCAGCCAATTCATCTATTGTAATGACAGAAAATTTGCCAAGCGGGTTGCTGCCATTACCTGTCGTCATACCGCCGGATTCCAGTCAGACGCTTTCGTCTGTTGACTTTTCTGGAGAGGATAACGCTGCCACCCATATGGGTGGTAGCGGGAATCAGTCAGCACAAGTATCAGAAAAGTCTGTCTTGCCCCGGTCTTCGCAACCGGGTCTTTTACAGGTGGCAGATGCTGATCACCCGGTTACGGACGGAAAATTGACTGCTTCAGTAGCGCGTTCGGCCATCCAAGATGGGTCAGCATCACAAATTGTCGGACATTTTCTGCAGAATCTCGCCCAGGCATTCGCTGCGAGTTCCACTACCGGCCCACAATCTATCGCATCAAGTGCTTTCAGCAATTCCTGGGTCGATCCTTCCACGCAATTATTGAAGACCGTTTCTGATTCGGGAGTCGGTCTTGTGGGTAATAGCGCAGCGCCGTTACTTGCCAGCACGATTATGTTACCACCCGCTGCATCTACGCCTACTGCGCAGGTTGTGGCCGCCCCGGTCGGTGCGAATCCGCAGTGGGGCGAAGCTCTGGGGCAGCAGGTTCAGTTCCTGTTGGGGCAGGGGATTCAGCAGGCAACATTACAACTCAATCCGCCGCATTTAGGTCCTCTGGAAGTGCATTTGGATATTCAGGCCAATGGACAGGCAAATGCGACTTTTATATCGCCCCATCCGGAGGTTCTGCAGGCCATTAGTACGGCCATCCCGCAGTTACAACAAAGCTTTGCCGCTGCGGGGATGAGTCTTGGTCAAGCCAATGTAGGTGCAGATAGCGGTGGACGGTTTTTTTCTAAAAACAGATCAACCCCGGCGGACACTGTCAAATCCATGACAGAGCCGCTGGAGAGTACGGCGCCTTCCACTGTTCTTAAAGTGCATTTGGGTCTGATCAATGCTTTTGCATGAATCTTGCAATGTCCTGACACTCCATATACGGTGACGCCATGGTACAGGATATTCTTTCTCAGGATGAAGTGGATGCCCTATTTAAGGGCATGTCAGATGGTGATGTCGAAATACACGCTGAACCTGAGCCTGATCCGGGCGGTATTCGTCCCTATGATCTGGCGAATCAGGATCGGATTGTGCGTGGCCGCATGCCCACTCTGGAAGTGGTCAATGAACGCTTTGCACGACTATGGCGGGTCAGTCTGTTTAATTTTCTCCGCCGCACCGCTGAAATTTCTGTGGGTCCGGTGCGCTTAATTAAATACAGTGAATTTATACGCAGACTGGTCGTTCCCAGTAATATCAATATTGTGCAAATCAAACCCTTGCGTGGTTCGGCATTGTTTGTTTTTGATCCGCGCCTGATTTTCGCCGTGGTAGATAATTATTTCGGCGGTGATGGACGTTTTCATGCGCGTATTGAAGGCCGTGAATTCACGCCTCTGGAACAAAGAATTATTAAACGGCTACTGGACCTGGCATTTAAGGACTTTAAAAATGCCTGGACACCCGTAACCGAATTAAATCCAGAATTAACCCGTTCCGAGGTGAACCCGCAATTTGTCAGCATTGCCACACCCACGGAAGTAGTGATTGTCAGTACATTCAATGTTGAGCTGGAGTCGGGGAGTGGTACGTTTGAGATCTGTCTGCCTTATGGCATGGTAGAACCCGTCCGCGATCAGTTGACCGCCGGAACGACGGCCGACCGCTCGGAAATTGACCGACGCTGGGTACAATCCATGCAGGACGAAATGCAGGAGGCCTCTCTGGAACTGGAAGTACACTTTCTGCAAACGCAACTGACTCTTCGGCAATTATTGGCGCTCCGTGATGGAGACATTATTCCTGTAGAAATGCCCGAGGAGGTTTTTGCTCAGGTGGATGGAATCCCGATTTTTTCCGGGCGTTATGGGGTTTCTAACGGAAAAATTGCTGTGCAGTTGGAAAAACATTTATGTCCGGAAATGATTGCCGGGCAGGCAGCTATGGCCGCTATGGAGAACTAAAAGATGGCTGAAGAACAGAATACCCCGGCGGCGTCTGCAACAGAGTCTGCTGACAATGCTCAGGCTGACGATATTATGGCTGATTGGGCGGCAGCAATGAGCGAACAGGAGGCTGCAGAAACAACTGCTGAGAATCCTTCCAGATCTGTTTCCGGAGAGGCAGGGGCCACTGCAGAGCAGAGTGTTCCTTCTTCTGCCGCATCTGCAAAAACAGCAACACCCGTGCCCATGCCGGAATTACAAGCTTCCCGATCGACCGGAACCCAGGCACAAAATCTCGATATGATACTGGATATTCCAGTAACCCTTTCGGTGGAATTGGGGAAAACCAAAATTCAGATTCGTAATTTGTTGCAGCTTGCCCAAGGTTCTGTGGTCGAGTTGGAGCGGCTTGCCGGTGAACCCATGGATGTGTTGGTCAACGGTTATCTGATCGCCCAGGGCGAGGTCGTGCTGGTGAATGACAAATTTGGTATCCGCTTGACCGATATTGTCAGCCCGGCAGAGCGCGCCAAAAAATTGCGATGAAACGTCTTTTTGAAGCGCCAAAATTTTGGCTGATCTTCTGGGTATTGTCCGGGTTCAGTCCCTTGGCCCAAGCCAGTACTCCCGCCGTGATGGACACGGGTAGCCCCTTTTCCTGGATGTCCATATTGCAGTTGTTTGCAGCTTTGTTGTTTGTATTGGCTATATTTTTTGTGGTGATCTGGATGCTCAAACATTTCCAGCCGGGCGCAATGAATAACCCGGTTGCCGGGCTCAAAGTAGTGACATCCCTGCCTTTGGGTACGCGGGAACGTCTTTTGCTAGTACAGGTCGGAGAGCAGCAATTGCTAATCGGGGTAACACCAACAGGCATTCATCTGTTGCATACCCTGGAGATAGCGCTGCCGGATACGACCAGTAATTCAGCAACGGCTTTTGCCAGCTGGTTACGTACTGCGATGGAGAGGCGTAAGCAAGGAACATGGAGCCCAAACACCCCAGCCCCCAAGGGAAATGTAAAAACCGGCGATCAACATCCGCCTTCAGGAGATTCTTTACCGGACTGATGGTTTTTTTCCTGCCGGGGATTGCTCTGGCAGGAGGGCTCCCGGCCCTGACCGCAACGCCACAGGCTGGGGGCGCTACCGAGTACAGCCTCAGCATCCAAACCCTGATTTTCATGACCGTGCTGGTTTTCCTGCCAGCCATGTTACTGATGATGACCGCATTTACCCGCATCATCATTGTGTTATCCCTGCTCAAGCAAGCCCTTGGTTCTACCCAGATGCCTCCGAGTCAAATTATTGTCGGGCTTTCCCTGTTTTTGACGTTTTTTGTGATGGCGCCAGTTTTTCAGCAGCTCAATACTCAGGCCCTGCAGCCATTAACCAAAAACCAGATCAACCTCACCGAGGCCATGTCTCGTGCCGAAGGGCCCCTGCGAACATTTATGCTTTCCCAGACCAGACCGGATGACCTGGCGCTTTTTGTCAAATTATCCGGACATAAGCAGTTGCAGGCCCCTGTCGATACGCCCATGACTTTGCTTGTTCCAGCTTTTGTGACTTCCGAACTGAAAACCGGGTTTCAGATCGGTTTTCTGATATTTATTCCTTTTGTCATCATTGATCTGGTCGTGGCAGCGGTGCTGATGTCCATGGGCATGATGATGTTGTCACCCGTCACCATCTCTTTTCCTTTCAAGCTGATGCTTTTTGTGCTGGTCAATGGCTGGGATCTGGTAATTGGTTCGCTGGTACAAAGTTTTGTGCATTGAGGAGAACCTAATTATGACTCCTGAAAGTGTTATTGATGTGGGGCAACAGGCTATCTGGACGACGCTCCTGCTTTCTGCTCCGCTCTTGGGTATTGCTCTGGTGGTCGGGGTGCTGGTCAGCATTTTCCAGGCGGCTACGCAAATCAACGAAATGACCCTGAGTTTTGTGCCCAAGGTGATTGCCATGGGCTTGGTCATGGTTATTCTCGGACCCTGGATGTTGCATTTGATGATGGATTATACCATCCAGCTTTTTCATAATATTCCTCATCTTATTGATCAATGATTCACTTTACCAGTCTGCAATTAGAGCACTGGATCGGCCTGGTCTTCTGGCCTTTCGTACGGGTGCTTGCGTTACTTTCCACTGCCCCGGTATTCAGTGCGACGCAAGTACCTGTGCAGGTTCGGGTAGGCTTGGCGCTGCTGATCAGCGTGGCTATTGCCCCGGCATTGCCGGCCATGCCCGCCGTGCATTTCCTGAGCGGCGAAGGGGTGGTTCTCCTGATTCAGCAATTATTGATTGGTTTTGGACTGGGTTTTGCCGTTACCCTGATTTTCAGCGTGATCCAGTTTTCTGGTTCGGTGATCAGTTTGCAGATGGGGCTTGGTTTCAGCAGCTTTTTTGACCCTGTTACCGGTGTGCAAGTCCCGACCTTGTCCAATTTTCTGAATTTGCTGGTGCTGCTGCTGTTCATGGGGATGAATGGACAATTGCTGGTACTCGCAACCTTGATGCGCAGCTTTACCTTGTTGCCGGTCAGCGCCAGCCTCAGCCTTAACCCCTCAACCTGGCATTTGCTGGTCAGCGAAGGTGCCGTGATATTTTCCCTGGGCCTGGCCATTTCCACGCCGGTATTGGGTACATTAATACTGGTCAATATTGCCTTGGGGATATTGGGAAAGCTGGCACCTCAACTGAACATCTTCGTAATTGGCTTTCCGCTATTGTTGGGACTTGGGCTGCTGGCCATTTATATATTCATGCCCGCCATGCAGATGCTGGTTGAACATTTGCTGAGCATGTCCATGAGCTTTGCCGGTAAAACCATGTTGACGGCGGCACAGCCATGACTATTCAGCCACACCTCATTAGAGAGGCCGTCTGATGGCGGAAGAAAACGCGCAGGAACGCACTGAAGCGGCGACGCCGAAACGTCAGGAGGACGCCCGCAAAAAAGGCCAGGTGGCGCGCTCCCGGGAGCTGTCTACCAGTGCTCTGTTACTGGTTTCTGCGAGTTTGTTTTATGTGTTTGCGGACCATATTTATCAAAATCTTTCTACTTTTTTATATGCCGGCCTACATTTGTCTACTCCCGAAATGACGGATTCTGGTGATTTGCTCAGACATTTTGCACGTATGTTAATGATGGCTACCTGGATGACCTTGCCTTACTTCCTGATTTTGCTGGTGGCAGTTATTGCGTCGGGACTGATGGTCGGCGGTTGGGTTTTCAGTACCCAATCCTTAATACCGGATTTTACCAAGCTGGATCCAATCAGCGGTGCCCAGAAAATCATCTCCAAACATGGTGCTCTGGAACTGGTGAAAGCGGTTTTGAAAACCCTGGTGATCGGTGGCTTCGGGGTGACCCTGCTTTGGGCGCAGCGTAACGCACTGTTCGGCCTGGTAGCGCAAACCCCCGATCATGCTCTTTTACATCTGATGCGAATGAGCGGACTGGTTTTTTTGATCCTCTCCGCCACCACACTGTTGATCGTGCTTTTTGACGTACCTTTCCAGATCTGGACCCTGAATCAGAAGTTGAAAATGTCCCGTCAGGAAATCAAGGATGAAATGAAAGAGTCGGATGGTAATCCTGAAATCAAATCCAAAGTGCGCGCCATGCAGCGGGAAATGGCGCGCCGGCGGATGATGGCAGCCATTCCTAAAGCCGATGTCATTGTGACCAACCCAACCCACTATGCCGTTGCCCTGCGATATAAAGAAGGGGAACAACGTGCCCCCATGTTACTCGCCAAAGGTGCCGATCTGGTGGCTGCTAAGATTCGTGAAATTGCCGCCGAACACCACATTCCTATTGTCGAAGCACCACCATTGGCGCGCGCTCTGTTTCATCATGTCGAACTGGAGCAGGAAATTCCCTTGAGCTTGTATCGGGCAGTGGCAGAACTTCTCGCCTATTTATATCAATTACGGGTGGCTGCTCCGCAGCAGTATCCGCCATTGCCGGAGACCTGGTCTGTTCCGGCAGAACTGGACAAACGGGATTAAGCGATGAATTTTATCAGCCGTCTCTTGCAAAAACTCAACTGGCATACCCTGGCCGCGCCCATACTGGTGATTATGGTGCTGGCCATGCTGATTATCCCGCTACCCACTTTTCTGCTGGATATTCTGTTTACGTTCAATATTACCCTGGGGTTGATTATTCTGTTGGTCAGCCTTTACATGAAGCGGCCCCTCGAATTTGCCGCCTTTCCTACGGCCTTATTGCTGACGACTCTGCTGCGCTTGTCCCTGAACGTGGCTGCTGCGCGAATTATTCTCCTGCATGGACAGAATGGTCCGGGCGCCGCAGGGCAGGTGATTGAATCTTTCGGTCAGTTTGTGGTGGGTGGAGATTACGTCGTTGGCATTATTGTTTTCGCCATTCTGGTGATCATCAATTTTGTGGTGATTACCAAAGGGGCTGGTCGTATTGCCGAAGTCAGCGCCCGTTTTACCCTGGATGCCATGCCCGGCAAACAAATGGCCATTGATGCCGATTTAAATGCAGGAATTATCGATCAGGAAGAGGCTCATCGGCGGCGCAGCGAAATTGCGCAGGAAGCCGACTTTTTCGGATCGATGGATGGTGCCAGCAAATTTGTACGCGGTGATGCGGTAGCGGCCATTTTGATTCTGTTTATCAACCTGATTGGTGGTCTGATTATTGGCATTTGGCAGCATGGTCTGAGTTTGAGTACAGCCGCCCACGATTATACCTTGTTGAGTATTGGTGATGCCCTGGTTGCACAGATTCCGGCTTTGGTCATATCCATAGCGGCCGGTATTGTGGTCAGCACCGTCAATACCGGTCAGGATTTGGGCAAGCAGCTGATCGGCCAGGTATTTCAAAATAGAGAAGTGATGACTATTGTGGCTGTTATTTTGGCCATTCTGGGTCTGATTCCAGGGATGCCTCATTTGCCTTTCCTGGGTGCGGCAGCCTTGCTGGGCGCAATCGTCTGGTATGGCAAACAGGTTAAAGCGCCGGAAAAAGTTGTCGAGCCCCCTGTTGGTGCTACAGAGCCGGAGGAGGTGACCTGGGCGAGTGTGGAGCCATTGGATCCTTTGGGACTGGAGGTCGGGTATCGTTTGATTCCGCTGGTGGACAAAGGCCAGGGTGGAGAATTACTGGCTCGAATTCGCGGGGTTCGCAAAAAATTTGCCCAGGATTTTGGATTTCTGGTACCGGCAGTCCATGTTCGGGACAATCTGGAATTGAGGCCGACGGCCTACCGTATTAACGTCAAAGGCGTGGAGGTGGGGGGTGGGGAGGTGTTTCCGGATTTGCTGCTGGCGATTGATCCCGGAAATGTTCTCGGAAAAATCGCGGGCACCCCGACCACTGATCCCTCTTTTGGATTGCCCGCTGTTTGGATTGATAAGGATGAACGCGATAAAAGCGTGGCTTTAGGCTATACCGTGGTGGACCCGGCCACCGTCATTGCCACCCAGTTGCACCAGATTCTCCAAAGCCATGGTGCGGACTTGCTGGGTCGGGAAGAAGTGGAAGGCTTGCTTTCTCATTTGGCCAGCCGTTCTCCCAAACTGGTAGAAGATGTCATTCCCAAAATGCTTTCCCCGGACAAGCTGAAAAAAGTTTTGCAAAACCTCCTGAATGAGGGCGTCCCGATTCGCGATATGCGCACTATCGTCGAAATTTTGGCGGAGCATGCACTCCAAAGCCAGGATGTTGACGAATTGACGGCAGCCGTGCGCACCGCTCTGGGTCCCTACATTGTTCAGGGGCTGTTTCCCGGGCAGTCCGAACTACCTGTTGCCGTGCTGGACGGGCAGTTGGAACACTTATTGCAAGAGAGTCTGCGCAATAGTAACGGCGAAGCTTTGGAGCCGGGTTTGGCTCAACGCGTACTGGAAAAGGCAGGGGACTTGATGCAGCAAATGGAGGCAGGGGGGATGCAGCCGGTATTGTTGGCCATGGCCCCCATGCGCACGTTTTTGGCGCGTTTTCTGGCGCGCAGTGCGCCCCGGATGCGGGTTCTTTCTTATGCGGAAATACCCGAAAGTAAAAAAATCAGGGTGGTGGCTACCCTGGGTGCCTGATTTTTCAGGATGGTGCCTGAACGTCTAACAGGAGTCAGTTTTTATGAAAATCAAACGATTTAGTGGTGCCAACACCCGAGAAATTCTCCAGCAGATTCGGGGCACTTTGGGTCCTGAAGCCGTAATACTCTCCAATCGCGAGTCTGACGGAGCGGTAGAAATAGTTGCCGCCATTGATTTTGATGAAAAACAATGGAATGAAACCCAATCCATCCCGGCCTGGCCGGAGCCTTTGCGTACCCATCCGGAAAAAACGGAAGCATTCCAGCCAGCACAGCTACCGGCGCAAGGGGCTACAATAGCACCGTCACAATCTTCGACAAATGCCTCGCCACGTGCCATGTCTCAGCCACTGGCATCCGCACCATTGCGAGATGAACTGCAAGCCCTCAAACAGCTGGTGGAAAGACGTTGGGGGCCGCAACCCGTGCAGCAATCTGCTCAGGAAGCCTTGAGGGAGATGGGCTTTTCGGAGGAATGGATTTCGGAGTTTCTGGAGCAGGGCGAATGCCGGGAGTGGGAGCTGAAATTGCTCAACACTCTCCAGGAAAAAGTCGGGATTAGCCAGACATCTCTGGAAAAACCAGGTTTGTTTGTTTTGTTGGGACCAACAGGCTCGGGTAAAACCACCAGCATCGCCAAGTTGGCTGCTGCTCAGGTTCTCCGTCATGGACCTCACTCGGTGGCCCTTCTGACTACCGATACTTACCGGATTGCCGGTGTTGAACAGCTCGAAATCTATGCGCGGATTCTCGGTGTTCCCCTTGATGTGATCAAAGGTCCCGAGGATCTGTTGAAATCCCTGGAAAAGCATCGTGACCGCTCATGGATATTCATTGATACCATCGGCATGGGACCCAGGGATCCCCGCCTGAATGAACAACTCCAGTGGTTTGCGGCGCTGGGCGCTGATGCGCAAAGATTTTTACTGATTCCTGCCAGTCTCAGTGGGCGAAATCTGGCTACTGTCCTGCAACCTTATACGGATATTCCTCTCAGTGGAGCCATCATTTCCAAGATCGATGAAACTCCGGCCTTTGCGGCAGTGCTGGAATGGCTTGCCGCACAGCATTTGCCCGTTGCCTGGTATAGCGACGGCCAGAAAGTCCCGGAAGATATGCATGAGGCGCCGTGGGAGCAAATAATGAACTTGCTCAAAATGAATGGCGCGCTCCATAAGGAGAGACTGGCAGATGATCCGGGGAGCCGTTACCATGGCACCCAGTTATGAATGAATCCGGATTAAATCCAATGGTTCAGGACGAATA
Organism: Acidithiobacillus sp. HP-11; assembly: GCF_015100075.1. NCBI lineage: Bacteria > Pseudomonadati > Pseudomonadota > Acidithiobacillia > Acidithiobacillales > Acidithiobacillaceae > Acidithiobacillus > Acidithiobacillus sp. HP-11. The sequence goes on along the minus strand of NZ_JACKYY010000004.1, from coordinate 10,041 downwards.
CAGAGTAGATCAAGCAGAAGGCTTGCGCCGAATGCGGGCAAGAAAACCAATCAAGGTGATCGCCATTGCCAGTGGCAAGGGCGGGGTGGGCAAAACCAATATCGCCGTTAATCTGGCGGTGGCTTTGGCGCAACAGGGGGCCAAGCCCCTGCTTTTTGATGCGGACCTTGGTCTCGGCAATGTCGATGTGCTGTTGGGGCTCAGTCCACGCTATAACCTGTCGCATGTCATTTCCGGCGAAAAAAGCATGGAAGAAGTGCTCATTACCGGCCCCTGGAATATCCGCATCCTGCCCGCTGCCAGTGGAGTGGCACAGATGGCCAATCTGGATACACAGTCTCAGGCCAATTTGATTCAGGGTATTGGTGATCTGAGTCTGGATATGGATTATCTGTTGATAGACCTGCCAGCCGGTATCGCCGGTGATGTGCTGACATTCAGTCAGGCAGCACAGGAGGTTCTGGTAGTGCTGTCCAATGAGCCTGCTTCCATTACAGATGCCTATGCGTTGATCAAGGTGCTTAGCCGTAATCACGGAGTGCGTCGTTTCAAGGTGTTGCCCAACATGGTCAGGGATCGAAGAGAAGGGGATGCCTTGTTCCAGCGTATTGCCAAAGTAGCCGACGGATTTCTGGATGTGACCTTGGAACAGATTGGCAGTGTTCCGCTGGATCCTGCCCTGCGCGCGGCGGTTCGTTCCCAGAAAGCGGTGGTGGAAATGTATCCGGATGCCCCGGTTTCGCGCGCACTGCAGGATTTGGCTATGGCGGTTGAACGTTGGCCACACGCCTATAATGCTTCAGGACATATGGCTTTTTTCATGGAGCGTCTACTGATGAAACATCCTGAGATATCCATCTGATGAGCGCTCGGCGGGCCGTGGAACCATCCGTTGCAATGAGTGCAGAGGTGGCGCGTTTCACGCCACTGGTGCAGCGCATTGCCCAGCGGGTGTGGGCCCGATTGCCGGCCAATATTGAATTGGCGGATCTGGTTCAGGCGGGCTTGATTGGTTTGATGGATGCGCTTTCCGGCCAGGAAAATAATCCGGGTGAAGCTTTTGTAGCTTATGCCAGTTTGCGTATCCGTGGCAGTATCATGGATGAGCTGCGTAATCAGGATTGGCTTCCCCGGCGTGCGCGGGCCAAGGAGCAATCTATACGCAAAGCCATTACGCGCCTTGAACAGCAACTGGGGCGCGCGCCTGAAGAAGAAGAAATTGCCGCTGCTTTGGGGTGGAATCTCAAAACCTATCAATCGGCTTTGCAGGATACGGGTGGACAAATTGTTTATCTGGAAGATTTAAGCGCGGATCAGGATGTTTTTGCGGGACGTTATTTGCGCGACAAAACCCCTGACATGACCACCATATTGGGTTCTGCGGAATTCGCTCGAGATCTTCAAGGTAGCATAAAATGCCTCCCCGAACGGGAGCAGCAGGTATTAGCCCTGTACTATCAGGAAGAGTTGACCCTGAAAGAAATCGGCATTGTGCTTGAAGTCACGGAGTCCCGGGTTAGCCAGATTATGCGTCAGGCGATTTTGCGTTTGCGCAGTAATCTTGGTGATTGGAATGATGCTCCGTAAAATGGGTGCTACATGGATTTTTTGACAATCATAGGGCTGGTGGTGGCCTTTGGCGGGATATTTTTAGGACAATTGCTGGAGGGCGGTAAGCTGAGTTCTGTTTTGCAGCTTACGGCTTTTATCATAGTCATTGGCGGCACCATGGGTGCCGTGATGGTGCAGTATCGGCTCCCGGTTTTTGTACGTTCTTTGAAAATGGTGCCGTGGATTATTTTGCCCCCCAAAACAGATCCTCAACCGATTATTCAAGAGCTTCTGGAATGGAGTAATACAGCGCGCAAAAATGGCCTGCTGGCTTTGGAAGGATTATTGGAGAGCGTCACCGATCCATTTATGCGTAAAGGGCTGCAGATGCTGGTAGATGGTTCAGAGCCTGCCAAAATCCGTGCTACCCTCGAAGTGGATATGGATTCCCGCTCGGAAATTGAACGTCAGGCGGCGCGGGTATTTGAGTCAGCGGGCGGATACTCACCGACCATAGGTATCCTCGGTGCGGTTTTGGGTTTGATACACGTGATGGAAAACCTTGCCGATCCGGCTAAGTTGGGAGCGGGTATCGCCACAGCCTTCGTTGCCACGATATATGGGGTGGGCTCTGCCAATTTGCTGTTTCTGCCCATTTCCAACAAGCTTAAGGGTATTGTTCACCAGCAGAATTATTTGCGGGAGATGATCATTGAAGGTCTGGTCGGCATTGCGGAAGGAGAAAATCCAAAACTTATTGAAGGACGACTTCAAAGCTTTTATGCGGAATAAGGAGCACCCAAATGGCTGATATTCCTTTTCGTCCAGTAGAAACCGGCACTCAACCCGTCCAACCTTTGCGTCCTGTCAGTCAGGATCAAAAGCAAAATCCAAAGTCGCCCAAAACCCCGAAGCGCAAGAAGGGCGAGCCTGGGCATCAAGTGGATGAGTTTGCCTGATCAGCCAGGTAAATACGCTTGCGCCCATCTTTTTTAGCGCGATACATGGCCTTGTCAGCGGCAGCTATACTTTGTTCCTGACTACAGGAATTTTGCCAGACACTGATTCCTCCGCTGAAACTGATTTTCAGTGGCCGGTCTTGAGCTTGAAATAACTGCCGCCCCAGTTGGAGTTGCACACGCTCCAGAATATCCAATGCATTTTCCGGCGTTGTATCGGGCATCAAAATGACAAATTCTTCACCTCCGTAACGCGTGATGACGTCATTGGCGCGCAAGGTGTCCTGTAAAACCTTGGCCATTCCCCGTAACACCTGATCACCCAGATCGTGTCCATACTGATCATTGACTTTTTTGAAGTGATCAATATCGACAATGGCGACGGTCAGTGGCTGATTGAGACGTTGGGCTCGAGCGGATTCCCGCAAGAAGGCCGCATTCAGCCCCCTTCGATTCAGTGTTCCCGTCAAGGGATCCACGTGGACGAGCTGGCTGATGGATTCCATTTCTTCTTCCAACTTGCGAATTTTTTCCTGGGCAGCGCTCAGACGATTTTTTGCCTGGATCAAGGTGTTTCTTGCTTCAATGGATTGTTTGGTGATGTTCTTGCTGGTATTTAAGACCTTACTGACAATTTTTCGTATTTGCTGCCAATCTGTCGTGCTGTCCAGTTCATTGACCAGGCTCTCCAGTTGCTGGTGATTGCGTCCGTTTTCACCGGCCATGCTTTCGACAGACATCAGCACCAGATTCACGAGATCACGAATGGCCTCGCGGGCTTCTCTGACTTCAGATTTGAGTTTTCCTTGCTGAAAAATGACTTCTTTTACCCGATGGATTGCCAAATCCAGCTCTTCATGATTATCAGCCAATTGCACGGCCTGGCGCACCACATCCATTTGCCCGGACAAAAATGCATCATTATCAAGTAGGTCGGCAACGTTTCTCAGCAGTAATTGCAAAAGTTCCTGTAATCCTTTGCGTATTTTTATTTCTTTTTCATCCAGCTCCTGCTGGTGTTGTAAAATATCTCTGGCTAAAGGAAACAGAGCATCCGCTTGGATTTCTTTTTCGTTGAGAAGCCCATCCAGTTGCTCCAGAAGAAGTGCGCCAGGCGGGTCTTGGTCCCGTATAGAATGGCGGATAACCGTTTTGAATAATTTCTGCCAGCCTTCACAATTCACCTCTTCAGAAGCACCATGATTGGTTTCTTCGAGACTGGTTTTTACCTGACGTGTGGGAAGTTTTTCCCATTTTTGGAGAAGTTGTTCCATTTTTATGGCTAAAGTGCCGGTATTTTTTTCGTCCAGAAGCTGATTTTTAGCTAATATTTTTTGAAGATGCGATAAACCCGCTTGCGATCTTTCCCATTCCGTACAGAAGCGGCGCATAAGATGTTGCCAATTTATTTCGGGGGTGCTGTGTGCTCCAGAAATTTCATGATAGTACTGCGTATAATTTTCGGGGATCGGTGATAAACCAAGCTCCATAAGGCGTTTGAGGGCTTCCCGGGCAATTTCTGTGGGAGTTTTGTGGGTCATGCTGATAGTGCCTTTGATGCTTGCTACGCTCGCCGAATATCGTAATGACTTAACAGAAAAAAGGAAAGATCAAGGCAGCAGGCGCGCCTGGTTTCGCCCTTCATGTTTGGCCTGATACAGTGCGGCATCGGCAATGGCAATCCGTTCATGGGATGGCACATTAGGCAGCAAGGAGGTTATCCCGATGGAAATGGTTACCTGAACAGGGGCGTGTTGTTCCAGCGGAAAGGGAGCGGAGGCGATTTTTTGACACAATCTCTGCGCAGTTAGTAGGGCGCAGCTTTTATGCATTTGCGGAAATATAGTCAAAAACTCTTCGCCACCGTAGCGATACAATCCATCGTAAGGGCGCAGAGCAGAGTACAAACGGCGGGAAAGTTCCTTCAGGACAAGATCACCATTCAGATGTCCAAAGCGGTCATTGAAGCTCTTGAAATGATCCACATCCAGCATGGCAATAAATGCAGAAGCACCACGGTCAACCAAAGCCTGTTCGCGACAGAGGTCTTCCTCCATACGGCGACGATTAAGCAGGCCGGTGAGTGGATCCACTTCCCCCAGGTTTCTACTAAAAGCCACGATTTCGTCAAAACATTGGCGCTCAAGAGCCTCGGCAGCATTCATCACTGCAAATAAATTATTGGCAGGTTCCTCATTGAAATTGAGATCTTGCAGTCTTTGCAGAATGTTGTGGTAGCTTTTCTGGAGGTCCTGCCAAAACACTCGACGTGCTTCCGGGATCCGCGATTCCGGTGTATGTAAGGATTGCAGTACGTCCTGCTCAGCTTGTCGAGGTAATGGGCGTCCTTGCAGGTGCTCGCGTAGCCAAAGCTGCCAGAATGATTTCCATGCTTCATAAAAATTAACGAGGTCAGCCAGATAGGGGCTAGTGTCAACTTGAGAAGCATCATTTTGATGCGCGTATGTTTCAGTTTGTGATTGTGCTGTCATGACTCACCTCCGTTGGAGATTTAAAAGCAAAAGCCATGCCACTTTTCGACTTTTCCAGTTCTGGTCTTTGTGGAAGAGGCATCCTTAAGTTTTCCCCGCGATGTGCCGTTATCCTGTTTATTACGGGGGTGGGGAGATCCATTATGCACCATACATCAAAGCGATCTGCGCGTGACCAGCGTCTGGATTCCATTGAGCAAACCGATTTTTCACTGGTGCAGCTCGGTCTGGAAGGCGTTGTAGCCTATTTATTGCGCATCCAGAACGCCCTCGAGCACCGTGATTATACGGCCAAACGTGTGGCAGTAGAACGCGCCGAGCAACTCGTACAACATCTGCTTCTGCATTTAGGAGAAGAAACCCAAAAAGCAGTGATTCTGCGCCTGGACCGCTTGTATCGTTACCTGCTGCTCAAATTGGCCCACTGTAATATGTTCAATGATCTGGAGGCACTTTACGGTTGTGAGCCGATCATTGCGGATTTGCGACTGGAGTGGTCTATTGTGCACGGTGATCAGAGAGATGAAAATGTCCGGTTTTCCAGATTAATAGACTTTGATGATATGCTCGCTGGTTAAATCTATATTTTTGAATAATACATATAGGCAAGGACGCCATGGCAGAAAAAGCAGGAAAAAATAAACTCATTATCATCTTGATTGCAGTCATTGTTTTGCTGGTGATAGTTGGTGGTGCTGCTGTCTGGTGGTTCATGATGCGATCCACTGTCGCTCCGACCCCTGCACAAATCGCCCAACAACAGGCTAAACAAAAACTCCAGAACACCAAGTTCATTGATCTTGGCTCCCTGGTAACCAATTTGCAGAGTACAGATGGCAATACCCACTACATACAGGTTCAGATTCAGCTGAAAACTTATGACCCTTCGGTGGAAGCCTCAGTCAAATCGTATATGCCGGAAATTCGCAATGGCATTTTGCTATTATTGAGTGCCCAGAATGCCGATACGGTCAGCCAGCCAACAGTGCGTGATCAGCTCCTGCAAAAAATCAAAGAGTTGGTTAACAAGGTGCTGGAAACAGATGGCGGCGCCCTGGCTAAACCGACACCAGAGAAAAGCCCGCCTATAGCGGCCGTGTATTTTGCCAGTTTTGTTGTACAATAGTGGGATTTAGCACATGTTTCTGATCATCGGCTATGTGGTTGCACTGGGTGCCATTTTTGGTGGTTTCATGCTGGAAGGTGGTGCCATCACTGCACTGATCCAACCCTATGAACTGCTCATGATTGGCGGCGGTGCTTTCGGTGCTTTTTTTGCTGCGACATTTCCCCGAACCTTCAAGGCCGTCATTAAAGCCCTTCCACTCGCCTTCAAAGGGTCAAAGTACAACAAAGCCGTTTATATGGAACTACTCAGTTTGCTTAATGAGCTTTTTATTAAGATTCGCCAGGGTGGGCTCATGTCTATCGAGGGCGATGTTGATGATCCAACGGCTAGTGAATTATTTAAAAAATATCCACGTATTGTTGCGGATCATCATGTGATGGAGTTCTTGACCGACTACTTACGCCTGATGATTGGCGGAAATCTTGGCGCATTTGAAATGGAAAATCTCATGGATGTGGATATTGATACCCATCATCGGGAGATGGAAATTCCCATTCATGCCCTGGTTCGTACCGCCGACGGAATGCCTGCCTTCGGTATTGTTGCTGCGGTAATGGGCGTGGTAAATACCATGGGTTCCGTAGATAAGCCGCCTTCCGTGCTGGGTGAGTTGATTGCTGCAGCCTTGGTAGGGACTTTTCTGGGTATTCTTCTGGGTTATGCCGTTTTGTCGCCCTTGGCTTCGCGAATGGAAGATCGGGCAGCAGAAGGAAGTAAAATTTTTGAATGTATCAAAGTGGCGTTACTGGCGACTATGAATGCTTATCCGCCCCAGGTGGCTGTGGAATTTGGCCGTAAGGTTTTATATTCGACAGAACGTCCAAGCTTTCAAGAGTTGGACAATCATTTGCGGGAGCTCAAGGGGAAATGACAGATCATGGCTGAAGAGGGAAAAAATAAGCCTATTGTCATAAAACGCATCAAAAAAGGAGGCGGCGGAGGCCACGGTGGTGCCTGGAAAATCGCTTATGCGGATTTCATCACCGCCATGATGGCCTTCTTTTTGTTGATGTGGTTACTGGGGTCCACTACCAAAGCACAATTACAAGGGATTGCCCAGTGGTTTAAAAATCCTGAGAGGGTTTCATTGATGGGGGGACCCGGTAGTGGATCTTCCAATTCCATTTTGCCCGGCGGTGGCAAGAATCTGACGAAAACTGTTGGCGAAATTCAGCGCGGCGAAAAGCGGCAAAATCTTGCCAGTAATCCGACCCTCACTGCGGCTGTAGAAGCAGTGGATCGTAAGAATCTGGACCATTTGAAAAAAGCCCTGGAAGCACAAATTGCCAGCAACCCTGCGCTGGCGGCTTTTCGTCACCAGTTATTGATCAATATTACTCCGGAAGGATTGCGAATCCAGGTGGTGGATAGCGCCAAACGTTCCATGTTCCCGAATGGCAGCACTGTTCTGGAGCCTTATGCTCAGACGATTTTCAAGGCTATTGCACCAACCTTGAATCAATTACCCAATCAGATCAGTATTACCGGGCATACGGATGCCGTACGTTATGCTAATGGCGGCAAAGGCTACAGTAATTTCAATCTGTCGGCGGGACGTGCCAACGCTGTTCGCCAGGTGCTGGTTCAGAATGGTCTGGATGAAAGTAAAATACTGAGAGTAGTCGGCATGGGATCGGCGGTGTTGTACGTGCCTAAAGAGCCGGACTCTCCCTTGAATAGACGAGTAAGCATCGTAGTATTAAGTCAAAAAGCGGCATTGCGGATTGTTAATAATCAGAAAATGGAAAAAAGTGTGGATAATAGCAGTGCTGCTCAACAAATCATCGGTGGGGCCGCCGCCGAAAAGCCAACTATTGCCGGGAGTATGCCCGCAGCCACTCCAGGAGTGCTTCCATTGCCATTGGCCGCGCCCGCTAAAAGCCCTGGGTGAAAACCACCTAATTGCCAATGATCCGCAACTTGAAGACCTGCCAATAGGGCTATGGTCCCTCGACCCTCTGCAAAACCAGTTTTTGAATCAGGCCGATCATTATGCAGCACTCCCAGTAGCTTTGGGCGCACAAATCACCTGATTTCGACCATTTCGCTTGGCTTCAAGCAAAGCCTGATCCGCAGCACGCATTAATGTCTCGCTGTCAGTTATGTCTTCAGTTAATTCGGCAACACCGGCACTAATGGTAATGGGCGGCAGCTTGTCAGACAGACTCATGGCTTTGCGACGGATACGTTCGGCCAAGGCGGCTGCGTCTGTCAATTGGCATTGGAGGCAGACAATCATGAATTCTTCTCCTCCCACCCGTGCCGTAAGATCACCCACTCGTGACGTTTCCAGAAGCAGTTTTCCCATGGCTTCCAGTACCAGGTCTCCTTGATCATGGCCATGTTGATCATTGATTTGTTTGAAATAATCAATATCTATCATGATACAGCTTAAAATGCTTTGACTGCGCAGGGCATTCGACCAGTGCTGCTTCAGAAACTCATCCGCTCCGCGACGATTGGCAAGACCGGTTAATGCATCTTTCATAGCCATGGATTGTAACGAGTTATTTTGATGAATGAGTTTTTCGCAGTTACTTTCAAGTGAAGAAATGAATTCTACTATCTGTTGGGCTACAGCAAGTTTAGCTAATAGAACACTCCGGGATATAGTCTTGCTCAAATAATCGTTGGCACCGGCTTGCAAAGCTTCCACGGCATAGCTCTGATCGTAATGAGCCGTCAAAATAATAATGTACAGTCGGGGGCCAAACTCGCGGCGCAGCCGACGACATAAATCCAGACCGTCGATTTCGGGCATCACCCAATCCAACAGAATAATCCGAGGAGAATTTTTATAAATAATGGTGAAGGCTTCGTCTGCAGTGGAAGCCTGAAGGGTTTGATAACCGGCAGGCTCGAGAGTGCGCTGTAACAATGCTCGGTCTCCGGCCTGGTCATCTACCAGAAGTAGTGGTTTGTTGCGAATATCTTGGTGATCCTCTCGTAAACGCATCAACGTATTACGTATAGACTCCAGGTTTTCAAGTCCCGGGGGAGAATGCGGCAATTCAAAAATTTCGGCGATATCTCTCCACTCAGCGAGTATATGGTGAATCATGGTTACGAAGTGCGGCGTATTCATCCACCAGCTTTGGATGTTTTCCTGCAGGACTTCCAGGCTGCGATCAGACGCTGGAGACATGGCCCATTCAGTGATACTACGTCCGGCACCGAGAATGCGAATAAGGGTTTGCAGTCGATCTGGCGCGCTATTGGATGCGTGCTCAAGTTCGAAATCAGTGCCGGAACTGCAGTTTTCAATAGCCATAACCATGGTTTCCGGGAGTCGCCACTGCCGCATCAGAGCGGCAGTCAAATCATGACGACTAAATCCGAATTCATTTTTTTCCAGAATTTTCTGCTCAGCAAAACTTAGGCCTTTATTGTTAAATATGATGCTTTTTTCTGGAGCAGTACAGACCATCATCAAAGTGCCGATTTCACTTAATAAGCCAAAAATAAAAATCTCACCGGCGGGCCAGTTCCCGATTTCTTTTGCCAGGGCCTGCATAGCAATCGCCCGTAACAAGCTGGCTGACCAGAAACGATTCAAATCAAAATCAGGAGCGTCAGGAAGTTTTTCAGTGATCAGGGTAAGGCCCAGCGCCATGCGAACTACCACCTGCAGACCGATTCGCATCAAAGCTTCATCCAAAGATACAATCGGGCGCGAAGGACGATATATGGGTTCCTCGCTGTTTTAAGTGGGTAGCTTGAGATCCAGCTTACCCAGTACGAGGTAAGCCATGTTAATAAAATTCTTGTGGGTGCGATAGCCCCGTGCCCTGGATTTGGCGGACTGGAGCAGACTGTTGAAACCTTCCAGAGTGCCGTTACTCAGATGGCTCTCGAACCAACGTAGAATGCCGTCCCAGTGGTTCTGCATGGTATAGGCGACTTTCACCAA
>NZ_JACKYY010000061.1:0-13296 GCF_015100075.1 Acidithiobacillus sp. HP-11 | reverse complement strand
CGGCGGAACCAACCCCAACGCCAAGGTAAACAGCTTGTCTTCGTCCATCATTAACCTTCCCTAGATCAGCAATGCCCTAAGACTACCGTACCCTCGTATCCACTCCAAGTAGCGAGGAGCCACCCGCTTTGCCCCCCCTTCATAACCGTTTAATGAACTACGTTTGTCATTTTGTCGAAGAATATCCGCCGACTTTTTCAGTAACCGTTCCACTGCCGGGTCATTGAGTTCGACGAAAGCCGCTATGATCTCTGGGATGTTACTGACTCCACCCCATTGATTACGAGGGAGAAGTTCTATAGGTTTGTCAACATGAATGACTTTCTCCCCTTCGACAGTCAGTAAAATACTTACTTGAGAGGTTTCGGCCTCGGTAAGCCGACTTAGGGTAGAGCCATCTAGTGTCACATCAAGGTCTGAGAGGTGATACCGCTGGTGTGCGCCGACTGATGCAATATGCCAATGTTTCGTAGAGATGAACGGCGGTACAGAGGATATCGTTAGTCGTACGTCCCTAATCAAACAATCCCCATTATTGACGACAACCATTTCACGCAATATTGGTAATGAATTCTGATAGAAGGCTAGATTTATGCTTGGAGCTAATGTTGCCTCAATGAGGACGATTGCCTCGGCATCTGTGTCGATACGAATCTCAGACTCCATCTAGCACCACCTGTCTATCATCTTTTTTTGATGTTGAGTTACCATTTCAGCATGTAAAAATCATACCAGTGTCAATGAATACCTGTTTTCCTCAAGGAGGCCAAATCATGAGCAGACTACATAACATGCTTACTATTTACATCGTATCGGGATGTATAGGCAGGCACAACAAGTGTTTTGGAATGGCGGAGGATGCCCCTAAGCAATTAGAGTACTCATTCTGACCATAGGCCTCAACTGTCTGTTTTTCAGCCTACTGTCGTCCATCAGTGCTCAACGGCGGCATGGCAGCGGAAGCGGTCATTCGCGCCCAGTATCTTGAGGAGTGATATTTAGTAGGCGGCGTGCTCGCCATCTGGCATATTTCAGAACTGACAGATTGGGAGAAGCCGGACAGAGCGGGTGTTTGGCAGGTAGAACGGCTACGAGAGGTTCAGCGTAGAACATATGGGATTGCAGCATTGCCGGTAAATGCTGAACCCGCATAATACCTACCTGTATTTTTCCGTAGATCAATGCATCTATTTGTTCGAGAGAGTTTAACTCTTCCAGTATGGTGGACCCATGAGTCAAGGCAAAAAGAGCGGGAGTTTAAGCTAGTCTGGTTTCTAACATTGCAGCAGAATGGCGCTGCCCCAAATCGTCCCTGAGTAATGGTCATGCTGCGACTTTTGGATAGCGGTCCATAATGCAGGCGCCGCCCCCTTGCCCTGTCAGGTTACCTGATCTGGTGTCAGATAGCCGAGGGACTGATGCGGGCGGCGACTATTGTAAAAAGCAAAGTAGGCAGTCAGCCCAACCATAAGTTCTGGTACATGGCCATAGCCCCGCAGGTAAATATCCTCGTACTTCACACTGCGCCAAAGCCGCTCCACGAAGATGTTATCCAGGGCGCGGCCACGACGAGCTATGCTCGAAAGTGGTGTACGGGCCGTTACAACTGGCTTGAATGAGGTGGCGTACTGTTGCTACAAAGGGTTTCCGACTCAAAGAGCAACATAAGGAGTACGCCGTGGAAAAGAATACCGTAATAGCAGGTGGGATGGGAGAGTTGGGTCTGGGCATTGAAGGGATACTTCGACGCGCGGCACGCTCTCTGATTGAGCAGGCCATAGAGGCAGAGGTGGCGGTATTGCTGGAAGAATTTGCGACGGTGCGGATGGTTGATGGGCGTCAGGCGGTCGTGCGTAATGGGCATCTGCCGGAGCGCGAGATCCTGACCGCTCTGGGTCCGGTACCCGTCAAAGTACCCAAGGTGCGGGACCGCTCAGGATCGGGGATCAAATTCAATTCGGTACTGGCGCCTCCGTATGTACGCAAATCACGAACGGTAGCCGCTACAGTACCTTGGCTCTATCTGCATGGGGTGTCTTCCGGCCACATGCAGGAAGCCCTTTCCATTTTGCTGGGTGATGAGGCCAAGGGACTTTCACCTGCGGTGTTGGGACGTCTCAAGGCGGAGTGGGCGCAAGAGTATGCCCATTGGCAACACCGCTCCCTACAGGGAAAGCGCTATGCTTACTGGTGGGTAGACGGTATTTATACGAACCTCCGTGCGGAGGAGGATCCGCGTATCTGCCTGCTGGTGATTATCGGCGTGACGGCAGAGGGCAAGAAAGAGCTGGTCAGTGTCAGTGACGGCCTGCGCGAATCCAAAGCTTCCTGGCTGGAGATCCTGCGTGACCTGCAGGCGCGCGGTCTGGAGACGGCCCCTTTGCTCGCCATTGGGGATGGTGCCATGGGGTTTTGGGCCGCACTGGATGAAGCCTATCCCGAAACTGGTCAGCAACGCTGCTGGGTGCATAAGACCGCCAACATTCTCAACGAACTTCCCAAAGCCCAACAGAGCAAAGCCAAGGCAGCGTTGCAGGAAATCTGGATGGCCGCCAATCGCCAGGCTGCGGAAAAAGCACTGGACGTGTTTGTGCGCAATTACCAGGCAAAGTATCCCAAGGCTGTGGCTAAACTGGAAAAAGATCGGGCTGAATTGCTCGCTTTCTATGATTTTCCGGCCGAACACTGGCGGCATATCCGGACCACCAATGCCATTGAGTCCACCTTCGCTACGGTACGCCACCGGACTACCCGGACGAAGAACTGTGTATCACGCAGCAGCTTTCTGGGGTTGGGTTTCAAGATGCTGCAGCAGGCTGAAAAACGCTGGATTGGGATTTATGCTCCAGAGAAAGTCCTGCAGCTTTTTGCAGGGGTGAAATTTATCGATGGCTTACCGTCTAACCTCATCCTGCCGGATGATCAACAGACCGCCGCCTGATCTATGTCAGAAAATGCTCATACACCAGATTTGACTATAGCTCGTCGCCAAGCCCAACCCGTCATTCCGGCGGACGCGCTGAAGCACTCCGTTGAATTCAGACGTTAGTCTTTACAAGGGGCACTTTCATCATGTCGAAATACCGGCAAGTTGCGGTTCTTGCTGCCAGGCGCGCTCAATCGGACGTCCCTGAGCTACGTTATATGTAAATTGCATTACGTAGGCCGAGGTGTTCTACAAAAGATTTGAAATCTTTATCTGAAAACAGCAGGGGGAGGTGATGTTCAATGCAAAACGATGCAATTATTACATCGGCAGTCTTTCTGATGGTAATTCCCTTTTTGCGTAGCTTGTGAAAATTATCCGCGCTCTGCACTACCAATTTTGTACCAAGCAATTCGAATATTTTTAGCGCGCTGGAGACCATCTCGACGCCAAAGATGGTCTGTATCTGCAACATGGTGACTACGACTCACGGCGCACTGGAAATCCTCATCCTAAGTTTCGCCTAATTCCGTCATGACATACTGATAGACAGGCGCTGGGTGGTTGATAGACACCTCGATTAAGCGTTCTCAACCTTCAGGGAGCATTGGATTTATGGCATTACGATTATGGTCAGCCTTCACGGTTGGCCTGTTGTTACTGCTGACAGGATGCGCGCATTATCAGGCAGCGCCTTTGCCTGAGCATCTGTCCTCCAGGCAGGATCTGCATCAGAAAATGGCAGCGGCATTGGCGCGGATGTACTCCCATGTCCAGTCAATGGATTTGCAGGGACCATTTTCCGGGAAGGATCTTGGAACCATTGCGGTGTTGCTCAACCCGCAGTTGCGAGCCATGCGGGCCAATCTGGGGGTCGCCCAGGCGCAGGTTTTCGCGGCCGGATTGCTTCCCGATCCCCAACTGTCACTCAGTGCGGACTTGCCCAGCAATGTCGCAGTCGGCTACTACAATGCCTATAGCATGGGTTTGAGTTGGAGCCTCGCCAGTCTGTTTACCCGCTCAGCCAATCTGGATATTGCCCGCGCCCAGCAGAAATCCGTGCAATATCAAGTCGCCTGGCAGGAGTGGATGCAAGCCGGTAATACGCGCGTACTTGCCCGTCAGCTTTATTATTTGCAGGCGCAGGAAGCGGTCGCGGCAGCAGCGGCCAGGACCTCCGGGAAATTGTATCAAGCCGCCGCTGAAAATTTACGTCTGGGGGATAGCACCATCACTACCGCTTCACTGCGGCAAATTGCCTGGCTGGATAGTCAGGATCGGGCTTTGGCCTTAGGTCGACAAGTCATGGATACCCGCCAGAAACTCAACCAGGCTATTGGTTTGCCCCCGAAAATGACGCTCAACATAAAGCCCCCGCAGCTTAGGAAAAGCATGCCCGATGCGGCGTCATTAGTGAAATTGGCAGACCAGCACCGCTTGGACCTGGTGGCTCTGCGGGCCGGTTATCAGGCGCAGGAAGCCCGGGTACGGCGGGCCATTCTGGGTCAATATCCGGGTTTCACCATCGGTTTCGGAAAGGCTGCGGATACTTCCAATATACAAAGCTACAGCCCGAGTTTGACCCTGGATATTCCCCTCTGGAACCGGAATCGTGGGGCCATTGCCGAAAGCGAGGCTACCCGTACTCAACTGCGGGCAGCCTATGCCGCCCGTTTGTTTCAGACCCGCGCTGACATTTACCGTCTGGTGACGGACCTCCACCGTTTGGCCCGGGAAATCCTGCCCCTGCAGCAACAGGTCCCGGAACTGGAGAAAGCCGAAAACCGCTTACGCAAGGCGGCTGCCGAACATGACGTGACCTTGCTGGATTATGAAACCATACGCAGCCAGTCCCTGGCGAAGCGTCTGCAATTACTGGCGCTGCAGGAGTCCTATGCCGCCCAGCAGGCTGCTCTGGAAATGGCGGTTGGCGTACCTTATGCCGATTGGGAGAGTCAGAAATGAGAACACGGTTTTCGGGCGGAAAAATTCTGGCCTGGGGATGCTGCCTGTGCTTGCTGTTTGCGGGATCTGCCGGGGCAGAGGTTTCCGCTCTGGTAAAAGTTACGCCAGCGCGCATGATGTCCATGGCCGATCAGTTGCGGGTCTACGGTACCGTAGAGTTTGCGCCGGAAGATGGCAGGACCATCGTGCTGCCAGCCGAAACCCTGGTCAATCAGGTGTTGGTGGCTGCCGGGCAGAGGGTCAGGCAAGGACAACCTTTGCTGCAGATACAGGCTTCGGTCAGCGATCAACTGCAACGGAAACAGGCGGAAATTGCCCTGAAATTCGCCATTGCCGACCAGCAACGGGTGGCAAGCCTGCGCCAGCGCCAACTGGCAACCAATAGCCAACTGCAGGCGGCCGATCAATCGCTGGCCCGGGCGCGGGCCGCCTTGCAGGATATCCAGTTGCGTCTGCAACAACTGCAAAAAGGACAGGTCTCTGCGCCCATCAACGGGGTAGTGACCATCGTACATGTCCATCAGGGTGATCTCGTCCCCGCTGGCCAGCCTTTGCTCAGTTTGAGTACGGCTAATGCCCTGCGGGTGTTGTTGGGGGTAGAGCCAGCAGATTTGTCGCGCATACAGGTGGGAGATTCCGTGCAGCTGCTCCCGGTATATGGAGGGCAGGCAGCGGTGCATGGAAAAATCCAGCAGATTTATAGTCAGATTGATCCGCAAACGCGACTTGCCCAGGTGGTGGTCCCTTTGCCTGCAAGTCCCGATTTAATGCCGGGTGCCATGCTGCAGGCGGAAATTATTCTGCATCGACAAAAGGCTGTGGCGGTTCCGGAAAGTGCGGTTCTTCAGCAGGGCGGTAAATCCTATTGTTTCATAGATGTGGCGGGCAAAGCCCAAAAACGCTGGGTGAAAACGGGTTGGCAGCAGGATGGCTGGATTGCGGTCAACCAAGGGCTGAGCGCAGGTGATTCGGTGGTCAGTCTCGGCAACTATGAGCTGAAAAACGGCATGGCCTTGCGGATAGAAGGGAAATCCTGATGGGTGCCTGGTTACTGCAGCATCGGCGTTCCATGCTTTTCCTGTTGCTGGTATTGGTCCTGGCGGGTCTGATGGCCGCCATGAAAATGCCGGTGGCCCTGTTTCCCAATGTGGTTTTCCCACGGATCGAAGTCTCGGTAAATTCCGGGAACATGCCCATTCAACAGACAGAAATTGCGGTCACCCGGCCGTTGGAACAGGCCTTGCGGGCGGTTCCCGGTGTCGAGCGCATTCGTTCTACCACGGCGCGTGGTGCCGCCGATGTATCTGTGCAGTTTGCCTGGGGCAGCAATATGACCGAAGCTTTGTTGCAGGCGGAATCGGCAGTCAACAAGGTATTGCCCGCTTTGCCGCCAGACACCCGGTTTACGGCGCGGCGCATGGATCCGACCGTGTTTCCGGTGCTGGGTCTGTCGCTGACCTCGGATCGTCTGGATCCGGTTGCCCTGCGGCGCTATGCCGAATATGACCTGCGGCCGCTGCTGCTGGCTATCCACGGCGTGGCGCAGGTCGAAGTGCAGGGCGGAGCGCGTAAGGAATATCAGGTGGTGGTGGATCCCATGCGTCTGCAGAGTTATGGGCTGCGTCTGACGGCGGTGGAGCAGGCACTGAGTAATGGCAATGTCATTACCGCCGTGGGTCGATTGCAACGACATTACCGCCTCTACCAGATTCTGAGTGAAAGCCCCCTGAAAAATGTGCAGGATATCCGTCATATCGTACTGAAGACCGGTACGGCCGGGGTCGTGGACCTGGCCGATGTGGCCGAGGTTCGGATAGGAACCGCACCCCAGTGGACCACAGTGACGGCCAATGGCAAAAATGCTGTGCTGGTCAATATCAAGCAGCAGATGGGTGCCAATACAGTGGCCATTGATCAGGCTATCCGGACTCTGCTGCGCAAGGATGCCAAGAGCATTCCGGCAGGGATAAAGCTGAGTACCTGGTACGATCAGAGTCAGTTGATTACCGCTGCTGCATCCAGTGTACGGGATGCCATTTTTATCGGCGCGGCTTTGGCGGCTTTGGTGCTGCTGGTGTTTTTGCGGAACTTGCGGCTGACCTTCATTGTGGCCATCGTGCTGCCCAGTGTGCTCCTCGCCAGCGTGCTGATCCTGTATGTGTTGCACCAGAGCTTCAATATCATGACGCTGGGGGGCATGGCGGCAGCTGTGGGCCTGGTAGTAGATGATGCTGTGGTCATGCTCGAACACATCATGCGCCGCATTACCGATAACCCCAGTGAAGGTAAGCCGGTGTCCGTGCTGCATTCTGCCCTGGAAATGAGTAAACCCCTGGCGGGCTCATCGGCAGCAACCATCATCATTTTCATACCGCTGGCCTCTTTATCCGGGGTTACCGGTGCTTTTTTTCAGGCATTGGCCATTTCCATTGCAGCGGCCCTGTTGGTGTCCTTTCTGGTGGCTTATCTGGCGGTGCCCCTCCTCGCCGATTTGCTCCTGAGACCCCGGGATGCCAGGCAGGCCGAACATCAGGGCCGTTTTTTGGCCTGGTTCAGCCGCATGTATGGGCATTATCTGGAAAAACTGTTGCGGCGACCATTGTTTTTATCTTTGATTGTGCTGGCCTTTCTGCTGTTGGGAGGATGGTCCTACACCCAGGTGGGCAGTGGTTTCATGCCCGCGATGGACGAGGGGGGCTTCGTGCTGGATTATACCGCTGCTCCCGGTACTTCTCTGGCGGAAACGGATCGACTGCTGGATCAGGTACAGCAGATTCTCGCCCAGAATCGGGATGTGGCCAGTTATTCACGGCGCACGGGTCTGCAGTTGGGCGGCGGCATCACAGAAGCGAACACCGGAGACTTTTTTATCCGCCTCAAGGCGCAGCGACAGCACACCATCTGGCAGGTGATGCAGGCCGTTCGTGCGCAGATTCATAATCAGGTTCCGGGGTTGCGGGTGCAAACGGGGCAACTGATGGAAGATCTTATCGGAGATTTAACCGCCGTCCCTCAGCCTGTCGAAATCAAGCTCTTCGGTGCGGATCCCCAAACGCTGCAAAAACTGGCCCGGCAAGTGGCTGGACAAATCCGGCAGGTGCCGGGTGTTGTCGAGGTGTTTGATGGGATTGTCATTGCCGGTGACGCCGTTGATATTCATGTGGATCCGGTGAAGGCGGCCCTGGAGGGAATGACTCCCGGTCAGGTCAGCAGCCAGTTGCAAACCTTGATGGCGGGCCGTGTGGTCAGTCGAATACCCCAAGGCCAGGAAATGATCGGGGTCCGCGTCCGCGCTCCCCATGCACTCTGGAGTGAAATCCATCGCCTGCGACAACTCCCCATAATTGCCCCCGATGGGCATTATCTGACCCTGGGGCAGGTGGCCGAAATTCGGATGCAATCCGGGCAGGCGGAACTGAACTCCGAAAACCTCAAACCCATGGTGGCAGTGACAGCCCGTATTGAGGGGCGGGCGATGAGTACGGTGATGGGCGAGGTGAAGGTCCGTCTGGCCCACCTGCAGTTACCCCGAGGGGTCTACCTGCAATATGGCGGATTGTATCGCGAACAACAACAGTCCATGCGCGAACTGGCGCTGGTGCTGCTGGCGGCCATTCTGCTGGTGACGGTATTGCTGCTGTTTCTCTACGAGCGTTTTACCGTGGTCCTGAGTATTCTCGCTACGGCGCTTCTGGCTTTGGGCAGTGTGTTTATCGGCCTGTGGCTGACCGGCACTGAGCGTAATATTACCGCCATGATCGGGATGACCATGATTGTTGGCATTGTCACGGAAACGGCGATTTTCTTTTTTGCGGAAGCGCAGTCTGCGGAGTCCCATGAACTGGTTCGGGCTGGTAAGGCGCGGCTACGGCCGGTGCTGATGACGGCCATTATCGCCATTTTGGCCCTCATGCCGCTGGCCTTGGGGATGGGTGCCGGGGCACAAATGCAGGCACCTTTGGCCATCGCCATTATTTCCGGATTGCTGGCTGAAATTCCTCTGGTACTGCTGGTGATGCCTGGAATTTACGCGTGGCTGGAAAGACTTTCTAAAAAGGGATCAGTGCGCGTTATACACTGATCCATTGGTTCAGGGAAAGGCCCGTCCTTGTGAAAGGGAGTCATGATGCTACTACCATGCGCGGGTCGCTAAACAATATTTTAGTCCCTCAGGTATGTCTTGGTTCTTTGTTGCTTTCGACAACATACCGGACAGTTGGTACCTTATGTTTTCATTATCTAACAGAGGAGAATGGTCATGACCACACTTACCCTTACCCCACCTTCGGAAGCCACCGGCGAGCTGGCAGAACTCTATGCGGCCATTGAGAAATCTTTCGGAGGCGTCCCGGAAGGCCTGCAATTATTTGGTGTCAGCCCCAAATTGCTGGCCATTCAAATGCAGTTATTGGGGTATTTCGGACAGCATCCACGCCTTTCGGCTAACTTTCTGGCATTGCTGCGTTATATCCTCTCAGAAGATGGACACTGCCAGTTTTGCATTGGTTTCAATCAGTCGCTGCTGGTCAATGCCGGAATCTCGCCCGAGGCTATCCAGAAAGCCCTCGAAAATCCCCGTAATGGTCCCTTGGCCGAGCGCGAAAATCTGTTGCTGGATTATGTGGTCCGTGCGGTGAGAAATCCTCATGCTGTCAAAGATGCTGAGGTTGACCAACTGCGCCAGGAAGGCTGGACGGATCAGGACATTTTCGACGCTGTTGCCCACGGTGCCCAGCATACTGCCGTAGATATTCTCTTTGAAACGTTTCGGGTGGCGCCTTTGTAGCCTCCTGAAAATCTATGGCTGGCGCGATTTAGTGCTTGTGTAAATGATGCATGTCCGGCACGTGAGGGTGGCTGTGGGTGAGGGGCTCGTGATGATGCGGATGCGCATGGCGGGTTCCTGGAGCAACCGGAAAGGCATGGGCGTGTTGGTGATGGACGTCATGGATATGCATGTGGGCATGATCCATGGCCTCATGGGAATGGACATGATCGTGGCGTTCATCCAGATGCATCCAGATGCCCCAGGCCATCAGTGCTGCCGCGATCAGTAGTAGCGGGGTGACCGGAGTACCCAGGATGATGACGCTGAGAATGGCCCCAAAGAAGGGAGCGCTTGAAAAATAGGCCCCCGTGCGGGCACTGCCCAGATGGCGTAAGCTAACCACAAACAGGGCGAGGCTGACCCCGTAAGCAAAAAATCCCAGAATCATGGCAGCAATGGCATCGGGTAGAGCCGGTATTGCGCTGCCCAGCCATAAGGCGAGTAGCAGATTGACGCTACCCGCGACCCATCCCTTGTTGGCGGCAATCCAGCTGGAATCCGTCAGGGAGACTTTCCGGGTCAGATTATTGTCTACACCCCAGGCAAAGCAGGCGGCAATGATGGCCGCTGCTGGCCACAACTGTTGGATATGAAATTGCAGTGTTCCGGCACCGGGCCAGCTGAGCAGCACCATGCCGAGCACAATGGCGAACATGCCCCAGGCAATCCGACGATCAAAGTTTTCCTTGAACACCCACCAGGCCAGCAGCGTGGTGAATACGGATTCGGCATTGAGCAGCAAGGAGGCATTGGATGCTGCCGCACCCCGCAGTCCGAACATGAACAGCACTGGTGCGATGATGCCTCCTGCCAGTACGGAGGCTCCAAACCAGAAAGTGTCTGCACGCGATAAATGGACGCGCGGACTGCGGCGCAGCAGTCGATACACGCTGAGCCCCAGACCGGAACCCAGATAAAGCAGGGCCGCGAGCATCCAGGGGCTGACCGACGCCAGGAGAATTTTGGCCAGAGGGGTGCTGGCACCAAAAAGCAGGGCGGAGAAAATCGCTGCCGGAATTCCGGGACGAATCAGTTTCTGGATCATATTCATGGAATTATGCTCAGCATCCTGGCTCAGTACGAGTGGAACAGGAATTATACGTCCATATGGCGCGTCGCGGCTTGTGCCGATAGTATCCGATTACGTCTACCTGCCGATCCATTGTCGTCTCGCGAGGATTTCATTATCCAGACTGCAATTTTATAAATCAATTCATGGGTCAGCTTCTGGCCCGATCAGAGTGAATCCTGCTTGCCAGGATGGTTTTGTGCTTGCGGTGCTGACGGGCGATGGCTATCCTGCCTTTTTCTCCAGTGAGTGCCTATTTTGATGGAAGCCATCACGGATAATGTACCCTCACTCCTGCGCGAAACGTCGCTTTTTTCGGCCTGGCCAGAAGCGTTGCTGGATTCCTTACTGAAGCACAGCAAAACAGTCCATTTGGGATCAGGCGATATTCTGTTTGTCGAAAAGGCGACCGCAAATGCTTTTTATCTGGTCCTCTCCGGTCGTATTCATCTGATTGCTGCTGCCGCCACTGGTCAGGAAAAAATTGTTGAAATTATTCGGGAAAACGATCTATTTGCCGAAGCCGTTGCTTTTCTGGGGGGATGTTATCCAGTAACGGCTGCTGCGGAAGGTTCCACAACGGTTCTGGAAATACCCCTCGCCTTATTTCTGGAAATTCTGGAGCAAAGGCCCCAGTTGATGCGGCAGATGCTGGCACGGCTGAGTATGCGCTTACATTTTCTGGTCAAGGAGCTCCGCCAGCTCAGTGTCGAGTCGGCAGAACAACGTCTGGTAAGTTATCTGCTGGATTTGTGTCCGGCTCTGGATGCTGCAGCTGTTGTGGAGCTTCCCGCCAAAAAATCAGCAGTAGCTGCCCGTCTGGGCTTGACCCCGGAAACCCTGTCCCGCTTGCTATTGCGTATGCGCAAAGCCGGGCTGATTACAGTCAATCGCCGCGTGCTGGATATTCCCGATCCACGTGCCCTGCAGTGTTGGGCCGCCGGTCATTCGTCATAACGTTTGAAGTAGGCCGGTCGTGATGGTGTCAGGATCAGCAGGACTGTGATAGCAAAAACTCCCGAAGTACCACAGCACCATTATGGATTTTATCGTGGGCGGCATACAGCAGAATGACCGGCCGACCTTCCGCATTATCCAGTAAACGACAGGCTTCTTCCTGGTGTTCGGCAAGTTCTTTCAGATAACGCTCACGAAACTCGGTCCAGCGATCCTCTACATGCCCAAACCATTGACGCAAGGCGGTGCTGGGTGTGAGTTCCTTGGGCCAGTCGTCCAGGGGAAGATCCTCCTTGCGCACCCCGCGCGGCCAGAGACGTTCAGCGAGCACGTGGTAGCCTGCTGGCAGAGGGCGCTCATAGACGCGCCAGGTAATGATCTCAGGGGATTGCGATCGCAACGGCGAATGGGATGTCATGGTATATGTCCCTCTTTCTCCAGGCGGTTTAAGAGCAGAAGAAAATACAGCATGCCAGCATAGGGTTGCCAAGGCTGCAACCTTTTGGCTACCTGCGTATAGTCCGGAGCAGACTTTTCTTCCAGCCACTGATACAAGGCCTTGCGGGCACCTACATCATCACCTGGGAACACGTCCAGACGCCCCAGCCCGCGCAGTAACACATATTCTGTAGACCAACGGCCGACACCGCGCAACTGATGCAGGCGCTGTGCGGCTTCAGAATTGCTCAGGCCTTGCCAGTTTTCACGCGCCAGTTGACCTGCTGCAGCACTTTCTGCAATGCCTTGCAAGAACTTCGCCTTCTGGATACTGAATCCCAGTCTGCGCAGGCTGGCTGCTTCCTGCTGCAGTAAGGCGGCGGGGTTCGGGAAAGGCACAAGCAGGTCCGTTACTTCGGGATCGTTACCGCACAGCCTTGCCATGCGGTTGAGCAGGAGAATGCCGACATGCAGGCTCAATTGCTGGCAGGCAATGGCATTACTCAGCGCTTCGAAGAGGGAGGAAAAACGCGGCGGCCTGAATCCTTGAAAGCGATCCGCCAGAGCTGCCAGCCGCAAGTCGCTGGCGGCCATCGCGTAGAAGGGGCGAAGATCCTGGTCCAGACCCAGCATCCACGAAAGTTGCCTGCTGACCCAGGCAACGCTTGACGCATCAACGCAGTTCCCCTGGACTTCTCCTTCCAGCAGTGGCGTCCTGCCTGCCTGAGTTTGCCAAAGCCGGACCTCCAGCCTGTTTCCTGAATATTGCCAGGCCCGCCGGTAGATTTCGCCATCCCAGCTATCTATCTGATTATGAGCCTGACGACGGAGTGCCCAGACGGTCAGGTCCAGGCGAAAGGGCGCGGGCGGGCTGAGCGTAAAACGGCTTGCGGCCTGATTCATGGATCATTCCGAACAGCGCATACACTGCACTCCATAGCGTTTGATCCAGGCCTCCAGTGCTTCAATAGCTTCACTACCGGTTTTGACGTTGTCCAGGGCATGTTGGGGATCATCCGGTTTGACGCGGGCAATCCAGGCGTCCTTGTAAGGATCAATATTGATCAGGTGCGGGTCTTCCAACAATTGCTCGTTGCGGGCAATGACTTCACC
>NZ_JACKYY010000058.1:0-14645 GCF_015100075.1 Acidithiobacillus sp. HP-11 | reverse complement strand
ACCGCTTCTCCTCCAGCTTGAAAGTCACATCGTCCACCATCCACGGCGGAACCAACCCCAACGCCAAGGTAAACAGCTTGTCTTCGTCCATCATTAACCTTCCCTAGATCAGCAATGCCCTAAGACTACCGTACCCTCGTATCCACTCCAAGTAGCGAGGAGCCTTCAATAATGCGATCCCTGGTCTGGAGCGTACGCAAACCATCGCGAATGACTTCACTTTCACTGGCATACTCACCGGAAGCGACCTTGTCCTTGATGAAACGAACCATTTCCAGAGGTAAGGTAATACTCATCTGCTGCGTGGATCGCATGGTCAGGGGCCTCTTCCTGCTGGTATTGAGTAGGATATAATCCTACCATGTACTCACCGTTTTGCGTACCCCGGATGAGGAAACAGGAAACCGATGTCCGAATCAGCACAAAATTTTTTTTGGTGGGAAGGCGATGTTCTGGTTGTCAATATTTTGGGGAAACCCAATGCCTCCCGCGATGTCATTGGCAAACCCAAGGGTAACCAACTCAAAGTCAGCGTCACCGCAAAACCCCAGGATGGTCGCGCCACCGATCATATGCTGCGCTTTTTGGCCCGGGAGTTTGATGTCTCCCCTTCTTCCATCGAAGTCGTATTTGGGCGAATGAATGTGAACAAACAGCTCAGAATACCTTGCCCTAAACGTTTACCCGCAGTTTTTCAGATTCAGACTTCCCTGTTGGAATAATTATGGCATATGCTCTGAACCTATCTCATCGTTCGTTGCTTATCCCATGATCGTCCTGGTTGCCCGCCCTTGAAACCATTAGGATATTATGTAATGGAAAAGCTTCCATAAATCTCATCTGTGTAGTTATTTTTTAAGTTTTGCTGCTTCTTGCTGGTGTAATCGGGGCTGAACTCCGATTGCCACATACAGAATACGCATTCTCGCCTTGGAGAAGACATCTATGCGTGCTATGTCACGATTTGAAGAAAACAAAACGAATATCCTGAGTGGAATAGTCGTCGCTTAGGCATTAGTTCCTGAAGCCATTGCCTTTGCTTTTGTCGCCCATGTTCCGCCGCTAACCGGATTGTATGCTGCCTTTATTCTCGTATTGATTACTTCCATTATGGGCGGTCGGCCAGGCATGGTATCCGGTGCCAGTGGTGCCACGGCAGTGGTGATGGTTGCACTGGTGGTGGTGACCCACGGCTTTGAGTATCTATTTGCCGCTGTGGTTCTTATGGGGCTGCTGCAAATTGTTTTTGCCCTCGCCAAACTGAGCAAGTACGCAAGAATGATTCCTCATCAGGTCAATCTGAGATTCATTAATGGTCTGGCCATTGTGATTTTTCTGGCACAGCTGGATCATTTCAAAGTCCCCTCCGCCACAGGTGCTGAGCACTGGATGCAGGGTACGCAGCTTTACACCATGATTGGTCTGGTGGCCTTGACCATGCTGGTGATTTATCTGTTTCCACGCTTGACCAAAGCCTTTCCGGCAGAAGATCCACATTATCATGTGGCTGATGATAAAATCAGCTAACGGATATTAACGCCGCCTTACGGGAACAGATGTCCGCGCAGGATAGGACTCTGGAACGTGTGTTGCGACGGGTGATCCGCAAAGAAATGCTGACATGACAGAAGGATTTTACTTTTCATAATCACTTAGTTCGCATATTCTCGCAGAATAGTCTTACAAGGGGGTGCCTCATGACTACGGCAAGACAGTTTGAGCAGCCAATAACCAATCTATACGAAAAGGACTTTCTGGCATGGATAGAAGACCAGGCTCAGGCCCTGCGTACCCGAAAGGCAAACAGCCTAGATTGGGACAACATTCTGGAGGAATTGGAGAGCATGGGCAGAAGTGAAAAAAACGCCCTCAGAAGCCATCTACGCGTATTGCTCATGCACTTGATAAAATGGCAATGGCAGCCCCAAAAACAGAGCAAGAGCTGGGCGACCACCATAAGAAACCAACGGCTTGATCTCAAGTATCTCCTCAAGGATTCACCAAGTCTCAAGAGGCTGATTCCTGAAATGCTGCCGGACGCTTGGGATAGTGCTACTGACGAATATGCTTTTGAAACTGATCTACCGATCTCCACTTTTCCAGAGTCGTGCCCTTGGGATATCGACACGCAAATCCTGGCTAACTGGTGGCCAGAATAAGTACGGTTGCCGTAATGTCCCATAATCGGTCATCCTGGGTGACAAAAGAACTGAGTAATACTGGGCGATCTGTCGTTCAGAGTTTTGGGACCACGAGACAGAAGGGTGCATTCTGTCTCATCATGACTTTTCCGCCGGACGCTGTTGATCTCTGTGGCGTTACACTGCACAATGCGGTGTGATTAAAAGTTTCCGCCACAAGGGTCTGCAAGCCTTCTATGAATCGGGTAGCAAAGCCGAGGTTCAACCGGACCATGCCGCCAAGATCGCCCGAATTCTGGCCCGCCTGGAGAACGCCCAGAACCCAGACGATATGAACATCCCGGGATGGAAACTGCATCCACTCCATGGAACCCTGCAGGGACACTTCGCGGTATGGGTCAGCGGGAACTGGAGATTGGTTTTTACCTTCGAGGATGGGGACGCCATCCTGGTCGATTACGTGGACTATCACTGAATCCGGATGAACGCTATGAACCCGATGCACAACCCACCTCACCCAGGACTCCTGCTGCGGGAGGATATCTTGCCCGCTCTGGAGCTGACGGTTACCGAAGCAGCAGAGCAGCTGGGCGTGTCGCGACCCACTTTGTCGCGTGTGCTCAATGGCCGTGCCGCTATTTCTCCGGAAATGGCACTACGTCTGGAGGGTTGGCTCGGTGTTGAGCATGGCGGCCGTGCCGACGTCTGGATCGCCCAACAGGCGGCCTATGATCTTTGGCAAGCCCGCCAAGCGGGGGCACCCCATGTCATAAAAGCTCCCATCTATCATACGCAGGTCGCCTGACTATCCACCAACCACCATGGAAATCATGGGTCCACCATACTGTTCAGTTCTGGGTGCCCGACACCCGCTCCCCTGAGTTCGTTGCACAAGTTCGCCATCAGTGCCTGAAACTCAACAATGATCCAACCGAAGCGGATATTTTACAGTTTACTGAAGAAGCCGCTGCGCAGATGGATGGCTATAATACAATGGGGGGGGCTTGGTCACAGTGTCCCTGCACGGTGACTATGGGAAACCCCGTCCCGCCGTCATTGTGCAGTCTAATCTTTTGAATGAATATGGTGCGCAGTACTGGATTCGAACCAGTGACCTTCGGCTTCGGAGGCCGACACTCTATCCAGCTGAGCTAACTGCGCGTGCTGCAGATTATAGGGAACTCGCTGGCGCGTTGTCCAACCTTTCCTGTGCAACTCCCTGAAAGTCCAGCGCCAGCCAGTACTGTTCGGTAGAACGGGCGCGGGAAGCTTCCGGTTTACGTACCACAATTTTTTTGAAATCCTTGCGCAGGGCACGACGCAGCTCTTCAGCACCCGCCCCCATAAACACCTTGATCAACAGTGACCCGCCCGGATGCAGCCAGCGTTGGGCCATATCCAGCGCCAGCTCCGCCAGGTCTATGGCGCGCGCCTGATCGACACTGGCAATCCCGGACATATTGGGAGCCATATCACTCATGATCAGATCGGCACCTTCCGGCAGGGCCTCCCGACAGGCGGCCATCACCGCATCTTCGTAAACGTCACCACAAATTACCGTGGCATCGGCGACCGGATCCATAGCCAGGCGGTCCACAGCCACCAGCCGTCCGTTACGGCCGATGAGCGGGGCGGCCACCTGGGTCCAGCCGCCCGGCGCGGCACCTACGTCAAGGACGCGCATACCGGGGCGAATCAGCCGATCCTTCTCCTGAATTTCCAGTAATTTATAGGCTGCTCGGGAACGATATCCTTCTTTCATGGCACGCTGCACGAACACATCCCGAAAATGTTCTTTCAGCCATTTTTCACTGGATTTACTTCTAGCCACTGCACCAACCTCCGACCTTTGACCACCGCATCGCGCAAACGTACACTCCCGTCCACCATTTATCGAATCATCTGTCTGACGAGGATACCATGCTGGACGCCAAACAAAGACAAAACCTGCGCGGTCAGGCCCATACCCTCAAACCGGTTGTGATGATTGGTGCTCAGGGCGTCACTGATGCCCTGCTCGCCGAACTGGAAATCGCTCTGGATGCTCACGAACTCATCAAAGTCCGCTTGCCCCAAGTGGAACGTGCGCTGCGCGATGCCCTGATTACCCGGTTGGTCAGCGCCAGTCACGCCGAAATCATTGGCCGTATTGGCCGCATTGTCATCCTGTATCGGCTCCGGCCTGCTGCAAAAACGCCCAACAAACGACGCTGAAGCGGCTTGGCAGGTGGCTTCCCGCTCGTTAGACTGGTTCTTGATTATCCTAGCGGCTCAACGCCCGGAGTAAAGATCATGGCAGAAAACGCCCCCACAGACATTCGGATCACCGTAGAAACCCGATATATTCCCGAACAATCCAGTCCCGAGCAGGCGCATTATGCTTTTGCCTACCAGATCACCATTGAAAACCACGGCCCGCAAACCGCACAGCTGCTCAACCGTCACTGGATTATTACCGACGCCGAAGGCCATATCCAGGAAGTCAAAGGTCCCGGCGTAGTCGGCGAACAGCCCACTCTGCAGCCTGGACAACGCTTTCGCTATTCCAGCGGCTCAGTTCTCTCTACGGCTGTAGGCAGCATGCACGGCAGTTACGAATGGATTACTGCAGATGGGGAAACCTTCGAAAGCCCCATTCCTGCATTTCGTCTGGCCGTCGCTACGGTATTTCATTGAGCCGCAGCAGCCTGCAACGCGCCTACGGCATCTGGGCGCCCATTTACGATCAGGCAGTACGCGGCTTTTCCGAACCTTTACGTCAGCGCAGCCTCCGCCAAATCCCCCAGAATGCGTCCTGTCAGATTTTAATTGATGGCATTGGCACCGGGCTGGACATTCCCTTTTTGCCAAATCACTGTACCGCCATTGGCATTGACCTGACCCACGCCATGCTGCGCCGCGCGCAAAATCTGCCAAGCACCATCCCATTGGTTCAGGCCGACGCCGAAGTACTGCCCTTTGCCAATGCGACCTTCGATTTTGTGGTGATGCATCTGATTCTGGCGGTGGTCCCCAATGCCGGCAAAGCGTTGGCAGAAGCCAGCCGGGTTCTCAAACCCGGGGGCCGGATTTTGCTACTCGACAAATTTTTACGCCCCGGCCAAAAAGCATGGATAAGACGTGCGTTGGGTCGGGTAGCGGGTGCCGTGGCCACCCATACCGATCTGACCTTTGAGGAAATTCTGGCAGAGCGCCCGGAATTGCAGTGTATGCGTAACGAACCGGGTGCCATGGGCGGCTGGTTCCGCCTCATCACGCTGGAAAAGACCGCATAAAATATCAAGCCCGGTAAGCGTTGCAGCTTCAGGGCCTGCAGTCAGCCACCGAACACAGCGTGTTAAGGGGGCAAGGTCCTCTTAACTTAAAAACGACAGTTGCCGTGGGTGCTTTGCAGCGACTTTTGTTTCGAGCCGTTGTTGTTCTTGGCGAAATCCAGCGCTCGTCAGGAAAGCTGTCTGAGCCCGCAGGGCGAGTTCTCTCCTGACAGCAGGATGAGCCTTAGGACAATAGGTAAGGAACAACGGAGCAAAAAGCATCCACGGCAACTGCCGTTTTTAGGGCTTAACCGTTTCCGGCACCGCCACGTGACGCTTTTTTACGCTCGTTTTCTGTGAGATAGCGCTTGCGAATCCGGATGGACTGGGGTGTTGCTTCCACCAGTTCATCGTCGGCCAGAAACTCTACCGCAGCTTCCAGCGTCATCTTGATGGGTGGCGTCAACATGATGTTTTCATCAGAACCTGAAGCCCGCATGTTGGTCAGTTTCTTTTCCTTGAGGGGGTTGACTACCAGATCGTTGTCGCGGCTATGAATACCAATCACCATGCCTTCATAAACCTTATCGCCGGGGCTGACAAACATCCGCCCCCGATCCTGCAGATTGAAGAGGGCAAAACCCACTGCTTCGCCTTCTTCTGCAGAAATCAACACACCATTATTACGCGCCGGAATGCTGCCCTTGACCGGACCGTATCCGTCGAAAATATGGCTGATCACCCCTGTACCGGAAGTGGCCGTCAGAAACTCGGTATGAAAGCCGATCAGACCGCGTGCGGGAATTTTGTATTCCAGACGCACCCGGCCACGACCATCGGGCATCATGTCCTGCAATTCACCGCGCCGGATGCCCAAACGCTCCATGATGGTGCCCTGATGGGTTTCTTCCACGTCTACGGTCAAGGCTTCATAAGGCTCTTCCCAGACACCATCCACCTGACGCTGAATCACCCGGGGACGGGATACGGCCAGTTCATAGCCTTCCCGGCGCATGTTTTCAATGAGGATGGTGAGATGCAGCTCGCCGCGTCCGGAGACCATGAACACGTCAGCATTATCCGTATCTTCCACCCGCAACGCCACGTTAATGAGCAACTCCTTGTACAAGCGATCGCGCAGCTGGCGGCTGGTCACAAACTTGCCTTCGCGACCGGCAAAGGGGCTGGTATTCACCTGAAAGGTCATGTTCAGGGTCGGTTCATCAATCGGTTTCCAGGGCAGGGCTTCGGGCGCTTCCGGCGCGGCAATGGTCGCACCAATGGAAGGCTCTTCAATACCGGTCACCGCCACAATATCGCCCACCGTAGCCGTTTCCCAGGGCACCCGCTTGAGGCCATCAAAACCCAGCAACTGTAAAATCCGCGCCTTGGTCTGGGTCTGATCCACACCATGAATCAGGACAATATCCTGGCCGGGTTTCATGGAACCACGGCGGATCCGGCCAATGGCAATACGACCCACATAACTGGAGTAATCCAGATCGGCAATCTGCATTTGCAAAGGGCCTTCCGGATCACCTTCCGGGGCATGCACATGGGTCAGAATCATCTCGAATAGGGGTTTCATGTCACCCGAGCGCACCTCAGGATCTTCACCCGCATAGCCCTGCAGACCAGAGGCGTAAATAACCGGGAAATCCAGTTGTTCTTCGGTAGCACCGAGTTTGTCGAAAAGATCAAAAGTGGCGCTGATGACATGGTCGACGCGAGCACCGGGGCGGTCTACCTTGTTGATGACGACAATGGGTTTCAGACCCAGTTCCAGCGCCTTGCGGGTCACAAAGCGGGTCTGCGGCATAGGGCCCTCGACGGCATCCACCAGCAGCAGTACACCATCCACCATACCCAACACCCTCTCTACTTCAGCACCGAAGTCGGCATGTCCGGGAGTGTCAACAATGTTGATATGGGTATCGCCCCATTGAACCGCCGTGTTTTTCGCCATAATGGTAATGCCGCGCTCTTTTTCAAGATCGTTGCTGTCCATCACCCGCTCTTCCAGCTGCTGGTGAGCGGCAAAAGTACCGGACTGACGGAGCAACTGATCCACCAGCGTAGTTTTGCCATGGTCAACGTGGGCGATGATAGCGATATTACGAATTTGACGAGCCACTGATATTCCCCAAAACGGTCATAAGAAAAAACGCGGGATCAAGCCTCCCCGCAGCGGGTTTTCTTATAACGGTATCTTGCTCAAAAAGCAAATAAAAACCGCCCCCAAAGGGGCGGCAAGAGGGCGACCGAAGCCGCCCGGGAATTGCTTTGACTTAGAAACCAGCCTGGAACTGCAACACCATGGTGTTGTAGATATATCCATTGACAGGAACCGAGCCTGATCCAAAAGCACCATCATGTCCCAAGTACGCCTGACGATACATTGAACCACCCTGCGGAATCACATAGTTAGCCTGAATGCGGGCCGCGTAAGGATTGTTAGGATTGAAGGAGTAGTTTACCCCAATTGTGTAATTGTTAAGACTTCCAAGATTGTTGTCACCAGTCCAGTTAAAACGCTCGAAGCGGAAAGCTGGCTCAATATCCAACCAATCCGGCGTCAAGGTCATCTGATGAAGGTTAGCAGCTAAAGCTACATACCAATCCTGAGCACCAAGACCGGCGATGCCCTGATAACTAGTGTAGTGTTGCATTCTTGGTGAACCTTAAGGTTAATGATGATAAAATAGCTCCATGTTGAGGGTATGAATGGAGTCGAGCCTTGCGAGTTGCGCCCACAGTCACTTTAACCAGCGAAGAGCGGTCCGAGTTGTCCCGTATAGTCGCCTCCCGATTAAGCAGTGTCCGCTTGTTATTACGGGCACGGATGATATTGCTGGCGGCAGAGGGCTTGCAGAACAAGGAAATTGCGGAGCGCCTGGAGGTGGATCGCCTGCAAGTCGCACGTTGGCGCAAGCGTTATCTGGAATACCGCTTGGCGGGCATTGAACGTGATTTACCGCGCGGCGCCCCTCCGGTGAAAGTGGATGTAGCCCGCCTGGTAGAATTGACCACGCAAAGTAAGCCGGAAGCGATGACGCATTGGAGTACGCGCAGGATGGCGGCAGAACTGGGTGTCAGTGCCGCCAGTGTGTCGCGGCATTGGCGCAAGCATGGCCTCAAGCCTCATCTGCTGCGTGGTTTCAAGGTGTCACGAGACCCGCATTTTGTGGAAAAGCTGGAAGATATTGTGGGGTTGTATATGTCTCCCCCGGAGCATGCCTTGGTGCTCTGCGTGGATGAAAAAAGTCAGGTACAGGCCCTGGACCGGACCCAACCGGGACTCCCCCTCAAAAAGGGCCGCGCAGAAACGATGACCCACGACTACAAACGTAATGGCACTACGACCTTGTTTGCCGCACTCAACGTGCTGGATGGTCAGGTCATCGGACAGTGTCAACAGCGCCATACCCATGTGGAATGGCTGAAGTTCCTAAAGAAAATTGATCGGCAGACGCCCAAGGACAAGGCTCTGCATCTGATCGCCGACAACTATGCGACCCATAAACACCCGGTAGTACAGGCGTGGCTCGACAAGCACCCGCGTATTCACATGCACTTTACGCCCACTTCGGCATCCTGGCTCAACATGGTCGAGCGTTTCTTTCGGGATATCACGACCCAGCGATTACGTCGTGGGGTGTTCACCAGTGTGCCTGAACTCATCCAGGCCATTGAGGGGTACATCGACCACCACAACACCCATCCCAAACCCTTCATCTGGACCAAAACCGCCCGCGACATCCTGCAAAAGGTCATTCGCGCCAACAGCCACTTAAGCAGCAAACAGAATGCAACACTACACTAGTGAATTAAACTGTTCAATTTTCAATTGAAAACATCATATCAGGGTAATGTGACAGTATTGTGAAGGTTTTATGACAAAAATATGATATTTTCTGGTCTGTATTTTGCTCAGGATAGGTATTAATTAAAACTCATGACCAGTGTTTTTTAAGTAACGGTCTATAACGAAAAGCGTAATGCTCACAGAAGTCAGGTAAACCCTGTTTTTTCATCTATCTCTTTAAGGGACTGTCATAAAAGTGTCATATTGGCATGTTATGGTGAACGCTTTATAACGGCTTTGATGGCGAGATGATGAGTAACCTACTCAGTGCAATAGACGACGAACAAAAAGTCACCAGGCGGCATCGGCGGATTCTCTGGGCTTCTGGCCTCGGCATTTTTCTGGATGGTTATGATTTGAGTATCATGGCTATTGTACTGATTCTGCTCAAACCGCAGTGGCATCTGGGTCCAACTCTGCTGGGATTGCTGGGTACTGCGGCGCTGGTGGGCGCACTGATTGGTGGACTTTTTGGCGGTATTATTGCGGATCGTTATGGTCGCAAGACGGTTTATTTAATTGATATTGCCGCGTTTTTCTTTGCGGCCTTGCTTTCCGGATTTGCCTGGGACATCACCTCTCTGGTTATTTTGCGCTTCATTCTGGGACTTGGGGTAGGCGCAGATTATCCCTTGAGCTCCACTTACATTGCTGAATTCATGCCCAAAAACAAACGCGGGTCGGCCATGACGTGGATTTTCGGGTTATGGATGGGAGGGGCTTTGGTGTCCAGTCTGGTGGGTCTGGCGTTGCTGCATACGGGCCCGGACGCCTGGCGCTGGATGCTGGCATCCGGTGCGTTGCCGGCGGTATTGGTACTCTGGTTGCGGCGGAGCTTGCCGGAGTCGCCGCGCTGGTATATTTATCGCGGCCGCTTGCAGGAAGCCGCACAGGTTTTACGCTGGCTGGTGCCGGATGTGGATGCCCATGAGCGGGAGCGTCTGGTCCAGGAAACGGCTTCCAGCATGCAGGCCAGCCGTAATGTGTCGTGGACCATGCTGTTCAGTAAACCGTATTTGCGGCGCACTGTTTATGCTTGTGTGCCCTGGTTCATGATGGATGTCATGGGCTACGCCCTGGGTATTTTTCTGCCCTTTATGCTTATGCACATGGGGCTTAAAACGCCGGAACAGGCCATCATTGGAAACAGCTTTTTTACAGCTAGTTTTGTGCTGGGATGGATTCCTCTGGCCCTTATGATTGATCGGATTGGGCGCCGTCGTGCCCAGATTTGGGGTTTTCTGGGGGATGCCATCAGCCTCGGTCTGGTCGGGCTTTTTGCCCTCTCCGGCGAACCACCCTTTATTATTGTCGCGGCAGGATTGATCATCTGGCAAATCGCCAACAGTTTTGGACCGGGCAATACCACCTGGATTATCCCTACTGAATTATATCCAACAGAATTACGGGCCACAGGCCACGGCTTTGCTACCGCCTTCAGTCGTTTTGGTGGAGTAGTCAGTGTGTTTTTCCTGCCTACGCTCCAGGCCGAATTGGGTAATGGCGGATTATTGTTGGTGCTGGCGGGGGCAGGATTGATTGGGGTGCTCACTACCTGGTGGCTGGGTTCGGAGATGGCAGGTCAGGCTTTGCCGGAAATGCTGGAGCCCGGCAGTCAGCGTGCTGCCTGATGATTTAACGCCAACGGTTCTGAATCCAGAGTCAGGGGATCAGCGAAGTGCCAGCGTCAATCACATCACCGGTCGCTGACGCAGTGTCGGACACGGCGGCGCAGCCCGCCAAAGAAATCAGCAGGCACAACAAGCACAGTAAGCGTGACCAATAAATCATGACCGTTTTATTCCTGAACATTGATGGCAGTTCCCAGCGCGGCACTGATATGGCAAAAACCATCTTGTTCAAAAAGATCAGGCAACTCCAGCAAAATCTCGCGAACCAGTTCCGGCCCCTTAAAAACCAGACCCGTATAAACTTGCAGTAAACTGGCCCCCGCCCGGATTTTTTCATAGGCGTCTGCAGCACAGGATATACCACCGACCCCGATAATCGGCACCTTGCCTGCGCAGTCTTGATACAGTTGGGCTATGACCGCGTTGGCACGTGACCGGAGGGGCATACCACTCAGCCCTCCCGCCTGCACATATTCGGGATGCCCGGCAGGACGATCAATGGTGGTGTTGGTAGCAATGAAACCATCCACCAGTGGCTGGTCGCCTTTGGCGAGTTGCGCGATGGCGCTAATATCCTCGGGATCCAGATCCGGAGCAATTTTCAGGAGCAAGGGAAGGGCTGGACGCTGATATTCGGCGGCCAGACGTTGATTGGCAGCGGCGACGGCGGCCAGCAATTCCGGAAGAGCATCGGCACCTTGCAACAGGCGCAGTCCCGGCGTATTGGGAGAGCTGACATTCACCGTCAAATAATCTCCATAGGGAAAAAGTACTTCCAGGGCAAAGACATAGTCCTCCGCCGCGTGCTCGAGCGGCGTATCCTTGTTTTTGCCGAGATTGATCCCGATGGGAACGCAATGAGGATGGGGGAGGGCGCGCAGACGTTCAGCTACCGCAGTAGCGCCTTCTCCGGGAAAGCCCATGCGGTTGATGATTGCCTGGGAAAACGGATAACGAAATACCCGGGGGCGGGGGTTGCCCGACTGGGCACGCGGCGTGACCGTACCAATTTCCACAAATCCAAAACCCAAGGCCGGCAAGGCCGCCGTTGCGCGGGCATCCTTGTCATAACCGGCGGCCAGACCCACGGGATTGCGAAAATTCAGTCCCCACAAGGTTTGCTGCAGAGCGGGATTCTCCACCGCAAAATACTCGGCCATCCGTTCCAGACTGCGGGGCATGCGACCCAGAGTTTCCAGTGCCGCGATGCTGAGTTGATGGGCCTGCTCCGCCTCCAGTCCAAACAGTAATGGCCGCAGCAGCGGATAAATCATACCCAGTCCCTGGGGGTCAGAAAATCTTCTTTCAGGCGGGCCTCAGGACTGTCTGCCGGTGCCTCCCAATCATAATGCCAGGCGGCGAGGGGCGGCAGGGACATGAGAATGCTCTCGGTGCGCCCGCCGGATTGCAGGCCAAACAATGTGCCCCGGTCGTACACCAGATTGAATTCCACATAGCGACCTCGACGGATCAGCTGAAAATCCCGTTCGCGCTCACCAAAAGGAGTGTTGCGGCGCCGTTCGGCAATGGGCAGATAGCTCTCCAGAAAACTGTTGGCCACCTCTTCCCAGAACGCCTGCAAAGTATCGGCATCCCCGCTGAGATCATCAAAGAAAATGCCACCGACCCCCCGCATTTCCTGGCGATGTTTGATGGTGAAATATTCATCACACCACTCCTTGAAACGGGGATAAAAATCGGGGCCATGCCGATCACAGGCGGCCTTGAGGGTTTGATGAAAGTGCCGGGCGTCTTCCACAAAACCATAACTCGGGGTGAGGTCAGCCCCGCCACCAAACCACCACACGGAACCTGCTGCAAAAAACCGGTAGTTCATGTGGACAATGGGTACATAAGGATTGCGGGGGTGCAGAACCAGCGAAACACCCACTGCCGTGAAAGGTTGCCCCGCCAGTTCTGGTCGCTGTGCAGTGGCCGAGGGTGGCAGTTTATCGCCATGCACCCTGGAGAAGTTGACCCCGCCCTTTTCCAGCAGATCACCGCCACTGATGACCCGGGTACGCCCCCCGCCGCCACCGGGCCTTTCCCAGAGATCTTCGCGAAAACGGGCGTGACCATCAGCCTTTTCAAGAGCCATACAAATGCGGTCCTGAAGCTGGAGGAGAAACTGTTCTACGATTTGAGTGGAAGGCTGCTGCATCCTTTTAACTCCTTAAAATCTGACCGGTACGGGCATCGACAATCCTGCTTGGACGGCGCTGCCTACCCAGTCGGGCATGCAGTACCGGAAGATGTTTTCCAAAATAGCGGCGGATGGTCCGCAAGTCACGGGCGGGTTGCTGACCAGCGCGATTGGCACTGGTTGAGACAATGGCGCTGCCAAAAGCCCGGGTCAGAGCACGGACACCGGGATGATGGCTGACCCGAACGGCTACACTGGGATGCCGTCCGCGAATCCAGGTCGGAACCTGCCGACGGGCGGGCAGCACCAGGGTGGTCCCCGGCCAGTATTGTTCCAGCAGTGCCGGACTGATGCCCTGATCCGACCAGAAGGCGGCGGTTTCGGAGCGGCGTCCGGCAATGAGTAAAACGCCCTTGTGTTGTGGGCGCTTTTTCAAATGCAGAATGCGGCGCAGTGCCTGACGTTGTCGAGGGTCACAACCCAACCCCCAGACCCCTTCCGTGGGGTAGGCAATGACCCCGCCCCGGCGCAGGTGCGCAACCAGCTGGCGTAATTCCTGACGACGCGGAGTATGACCTGGCATACGTCTCAGACCTGCCTAGTCACGGCGTAAGCCCAAATGACCAATATCCTGACGGAACTGCACTCCGGACCAGTGGATTTTAGCGACTACCGCATAAGCGCGATGCTGGGCAATGGCGAGACTATCGCCCAGCGCGGTCACACCCAGCACCCGCCCACCAGCCGTAGCCACATGACCATCTACACTTTTGGTACCCGCATGAAACAACTTAACGGTATCCGTTTCGGCTGTACCCAGTCCGGCAATGGCATCCCCCGTGCGCGGATGCTCGGGATATCCCTCAGCCGCCATCACCACGCACAAGGCGCTGCGCTCGTCCCATTCCAGTTCAGGCGGTAATCGCTCACCCAGGGCAGCCAGCAGCAAGACCGCATAAAGATCCGAGCGCAGGCGCATCATCAGCGGCTGGGTTTCAGGATCTCCCAGGCGGCAATTGAATTCCAGTAACTTCGGCCCATCCCGGCCAATTATCAAGCCGGCATACAAAAACCCGCAATACGGCGTGCCGTCAGCCATCAGACCCTGCGCTGCAGGGCGCATGATTTCCCGCAGCACCTGCTCGCTCATGGCCGTGTCCAGCACCGGGGCAGGGGAGTAGGCACCCATCCCACCCGTATTGGGCCCCTGGTCATCATCGAGCAGGCGCTTATGATCCTGAGAACCCGCCAGAGGCAGCACCTGACCATCGACAATAATGGCGATAAAGCTGGCTTCCTCACCTTCCAGAAACTCTTCAATGATGATGGGACCCCACTGCAGAAACTGCCGTACTGCGCTTTCTGCTTCCTGCATGGTACTGGCTACCACCACGCCTTTGCCTGCAGCCAGGCCATCGGCCTTGACCACCACCGGCAGCGGGTGCCCATGCAGGTATTCCAGAGCATGGGCAGTGTCCGTAAAACGCTCAAAACGGGCGGTCGGCAACCCGTGGCGCATCATGAAAGCCTTGGCATGGGCCTTGCTACCCTCCAGCATGGCACCTGCCTGATCGGTGCCATGCTGGAGGGTAGCAAGGCCCATGCCAAGGC
>NZ_JACKYY010000045.1:0-23622 GCF_015100075.1 Acidithiobacillus sp. HP-11 | reverse complement strand
GTCTGCTCCAGTCCGCCAAATCCAGGGCACGGGGTTACCGCACGCACAAGAACTTTATCAACATGGCCTACCTGATCCTGGGCAAGCTGGATCTCAGGCTACCCACTTGAAATGACGAGGAACCCGATTTTTCTTCTTGATTTTGCTTGTTATTCATAAATAAACCTATGCGCTCCCTAGATGGATTCTACCTTGATATATTAGCTTCTTTCAATGCGAATGTTGTGAGACTTTTTTGATGGAATGTAGGCTTCCAAGACCGCAAGCCAAAATTTTCAGAAAGAATTTCAAGGGGATCAGCTTAGTGAAGTCGTGCTATACTCTCCACGGGAACCGCATCAAACCGTGCAGAATCCTTTCTGCGTATGCTCAATATAATCCATATAAGAAAAAAACTACCTGTTTAAATACCTCTGGCAGATTCTGATACGGTCATATTGTAATAAATATTACTATGCTATCGAGCAAACATCAGCAAGCAGTTGATTAAAATTTTTATGTACGGCAATCCTCCTGATACGAACGACTGCTTTCAGTCTGGGCCTGCCCTTGGTTGGAAGAACTGCAGAGCAGCCCAATCAGGCCCTGTCCAGCTAAAAGTTTCACAAAGCTTTTACCATTTCACTCCCAACCCGAAAAGTATCAGCACACACTCCCTGCAGAAATTCATCGTCCAGACCAGACTATGGCGCAACAAATGCAGTCAGCGTTGTAGACATTGATGACAGAAGGAGGAGGGAGCTTTCGATCTGATTTTTTGTATAACCAAAAAAACAAAACCGCATGCTGCCATAGTACAGGACATCTGAAAAGAATGTATATATTTGATATGCTACAGACTACTGTCATTCCACAAAAAGGAGGCTGACATGACCGCATCCCACAAAGATCAACTCCTCGCACTTGGCGAAAAACTCAAACAGGACGTAAAAGCCGCTGGTAAAAAGCGTTCAGATGTTTTTCTGTCCATCTGGAATGGCATTGAAAAAAATCTGCTGGACAAAGATTTCGACCCGATGTCCGCGCGTGATCCAAAAACGCCCGTCGAACTGAGCCTGCGCGAAGGCTTGGTGGATATCGGACGTTGCTATCTGGCAGACGATGACCGCCTGCCCAATGACGTGCAGATTTCCGAATAAACAGCGCTGCGGCATTGGATCTGTTGGATGCGCCCTGGTTTTATCCAGTGCTGGGCAATCACGATGCCATGCTACGGCCACCGGAATGGAGCGCGTAACGCTGGGAAATGTGCCCGTGCTCTAAAGAAAAATAAGGGGAGAAAATACACATGGATATTGCCTTGGAACAGGCCTTGCGGCGGGATTATCCCGCACTGTACAGCCACTACCGGGAAAATCATTTCTGGTGCGAAGACGGCTGGTATCCATTGCTTTGTGCTTTGTCATAGACGCTGGAAATCTACGCTCAAGAGCATGGCATCCGTATTCACGTCCATGAAGTCAAACATAAATTCGGGACAATGCGTTATTATTACGGCTATGATGGCGTGTTGACAGA
This sequence comes from Acidithiobacillus sp. HP-11, assembly GCF_015100075.1. Lineage (NCBI taxonomy): Bacteria > Pseudomonadati > Pseudomonadota > Acidithiobacillia > Acidithiobacillales > Acidithiobacillaceae > Acidithiobacillus > Acidithiobacillus sp. HP-11. The sequence continues at coordinate 22,104 of NZ_JACKYY010000045.1, read as the reverse complement.
CCGGCAGAAACATGCTCTGTTTTAGATCGTCGAAGAATATGAGAATCGCTCCCGCCGAATTTGTGAGCACTGCGGTTTGCCGGGCACCTTATTGGTCCGTGACGGTTACTGGTATGTGGCCTGCCCGGAACATGCCAGGGGTGGACTCACGCCCGCAGGCAAACCGGACAATCGACGCCAGCTCTGGATTGATGGACTGACAGGCGGATAGTGGGCGGGATTCTTCGTCATCCACTAAGCGACGGTCACGGCCTTGGGGCAATTTGGGCTTGCGCACTAGTTCAACAGGATTGATGAGGGATGCCATGCGCCACTCCTTATGAGCAACCTCAAACAAATGAGAGAGTAGGGCAAGGTGCAGCCGTATCGTATTCGCCGCTTTACCCTCGGATTCCATTTCTTTAATGGATGCCGAGACATCTTGACCAACAATGGAAGCCATAAAGCGACAAGCAATTGGTCGGGCCTGCCATTGTCGAGCAAACCCTCGTTCACGGCGACCGTCGCCATTTTTCGTCGGTATGATGTCTTGCGCGTATCGCTCAAGACACTCCTTGAGCGTGGTGCTTTCCGCTTCGCTACGGTCTCTCCAAACCCCACGCACCATTTCGGATTCGGTGATGGTGGCCCATCCTTCCGCTTCTTTCCGTGTCCGAAAGGTTTTGTACTGAGCAGGGAACCCCTTTTTACGGACAGCAACCTACCAGCCGATATTCTCACCTTCTCTGTCATAACTTGGAATGATAGATGCCATATAGCCTCCCGCAATGAGTATCTAACGAGAGGTTAAACCAGACTGGACTGTGGTGCAATTACGGTGCAAATTCGATATGGCAAAGAAAAAAGGCTTAGATAAAAGTCTAAGACTTTGTTTTATTTGGTGGGTTGTGAGGGGATCGAACCCACGACCCGCTGATTAAGAGTCAGCTGCTCTACCAACTGAGCTAACAACCCAAGGAAAACGCATTATAAGGATTTAGAAAAGGAAGGCAAGAGGCGGCTAATCAATCTAATGGGCCACGCGTTGACGGAGACGGATGACGACCTCGACATTTTCCACTTCGGTTTCCGCGGGTATGTCAGGAAGCTTGCTGATTTGCAAGGAGCTTGCAGGAATATCCTGTAATTGGCCGGTATCCACATGATAGAAGTGGTGGTGCATGGACACATTGGGATCGTAGAAGACCTTACCTGGTTCTACAATGACTTCACGAACCAAGGAGTGGTCTGCAAATAAACCTAATGTATTGTACACCGTAGCCTTGGAAACCACGGGATAATCTGCGTTGACCCGCTGCATGATTTCTTCAGCAGAAAGATGGGCACAAGAAGAGAAGAGGGCATAGCCAATCTCCACACGCTGGCTGGTGGGATTAACACCTGCATCTCGTAACGTTTCCAAAACACGCTGCTTATTCCAATCCTGATTGTCCATGTATGGTCCCTCTATAATTCTAAACTGGGTATAATTGTAGCTTTATCTAGTTACCAGGGGAAGACCTGATCAAGTCCCTTTCTGATAATGTGTTGCTGGAGCATAAGGGGTGGCATCAATGGGAGGGGCCTTGTCGGTGAGCAGGCAAGTAAGTATTTCTGCTGTTGCCGGTGCATTGGTGAGGCCATAACGAAAATGACCCGCAGCAACATACAGGCCGTTCCAGCCGGGTAGGGGGCCTATATAGGGAACACTCTCAGGGCTGCCGGGTCGCAGTCCCGACCATTGTCTGATGATGCTGGAACTAGTTAGGCCAGAAAGCTGGTCACGCGCAAAATTCCACAAGGTTTGCCGTGCTAGCGGCGTAACAGACTTGTCAAATTGCACGTTCTCACTGGTGCTGCCAGCTAGAATGAGACCATCCTGTCTTTGTACCAGGTAGTGATTATCTTGCATCAACATGGAATCAAGCATACCTGGAGACCCCTGCAGCAACAGCATTTGGCCACGTACCGGATAAATTTGCAGATGAATATCAATTTGTTCAAGTAATTTTCCGGTCCATGCTCCAGCTGTCACTATAGCCTTGTCTGAAGCGATAAATCCCTGATTGCTTTCCACGCCGAGTAGTTGTTCATTTTTGCGTTTAAAGCCCGTAATTTCAGTTTGTTCAATGAGTTTGATATCAAGCTGTCGACAGCGTTTAGCCAGGGCAGATAGCAAGCGAGGATTCCGAACCTGTGCCACCTCAGGGCACCAGAGGTTTTTTTTGGTTGTAGCTTTGCCGCCAGAGACTTGCCAGTTCAGGCCCCAATTTTGTCCCCAGTGGCTGACATCAACTGGAAAAACTTCATTTTCTCCCTCAATAATGCGTAGCCCGGACAAGGCCCACTGCGGATCAATATTGGTGAGAGAAGCTAACTCCGAAGAAAGAGCACGTTGAAGTGACATACTATAAAACGACAGTCGAAGAAGTTCCGGGGGATAATGCCAAGGATAAAGAGGACTGAGAATGCCACCGCCAGCCCAGGATGCCTCCCTGCCAATTTGTCCCTGATCCACAATGGTTATGGCAAAACCTTCCTCAGCAAGCCGAACGGCGGCAAGCATGCCAATGACTCCAGCCCCGATCAGGACGATGCTTTCTCGTTTTTTCAGCACCAAAAAGGCTCCATGGTGAGTTAAAAATCTATCCGATAAAATATGTTTGCACCATTCTGGGTGCCATTTTCAGTTTGTAATTCTATATGCTTACTCACTCGATAACGCAATCTGGCAACCGTTCCGTTTCCCATCACCGATTGGCCTACGCTCAGATATAAATCTGGCGTCAAATAATGGCCCAAGGTAACCATGGCTCCAGACAAACCTTGTTGACCATTAGAGGTTACGCCAACATCAATACCACTATTACTCAGACTATTTCCGAAAAGCGCTGCACGACTGGCAGAAAAGAGAGTGCCTGCCGCAGCCGAAAGTAATTCATCCTGATTACCCAGACCACTTGAAGGCGTGCCGAGAAGTAGATAAGACAAAATATCGGCCTGAGACATGGATGGATTGGAATAGAGATTCACTTGTGGTACCTGCAAAGTCCCCGTTACCTGAACACCAGCTTTTACCGGCGTATTATCCACGGCAAAGCTGTCAGAGTTTTTGATGGTGCGTACTGCGAGTACATCGAGATTAGCCTGACTGGCGGCCCCATGAAAGTTGATTGAGCCTCTTTCAAAATCAAGGCTATGGCCATAAATATCATAATGACCATTGACCATACGCAATATTCCTTTTACAGCAGGACTATGTCCATCCTGCATCCTGACATCCAGGGCCCCAACCAAATCGGCACGTAAGCCACTAATGAAGACTTTGGCATCGTTACCCAGAGTGACCTGCAAATTCACACTTAGAGCAGGACCTGCATTATTTTTCTTGATATTTTTAACAAAAACAACATCACTGGACGGTTTTGGTCCGTTAAAATCTGTGCCGAGAATACGCAGGCGATTCGTATGAATGGCACCCCCAATATTTATTTTTTGTAAGGTGCCATCAATATGAAGATCGGGACTGACAGCCGCCTGTACTTGAGGAAGATTCAAAGCCGTAAATGCATGGCCAGCTATGTGTAGGGCAAAATGTGTTTCGGGTCGCAGGTAGATGGTACCGTTTCCTGAAATATGACCTGTTCCCGAAGTTGCGTGCATGTCACTGATTTGCAGCTCTTGACCATTGCCTAGCAGTTTGGCCCCGACATCTTGTAAATCGAGCCCGGCTTGAGGAACATACAAACCAAGACCTTGTAACTCAGCAGTGCCGTGCCATTTGGGATCGGCCCAGGTTCCGGTGATATCTCCTTCTATATTACCACTACCTTGGGCTCGCATTTTCAGAGCTCCGATAGGCAAAGCCGCAAAAAGAGGAGCCCCCAGTTTTGCCTGAACAGTCGCTTGAATTGCTGCTTGCTCATTCCAACGCCAGGGCAGGGCGAGGGTAACTGGACTATGCAGGTGTATTTGCGCAGAGCCCCAATTTTTTGGCAATTCCAGATATGACGTTAAGTTTAGATTTTTGGGTTGCCAACGCACCTGGCCGCTGAACTTCTGCAAATCAATGGATTGAGATACGTTATCAGATAACCAATGCAACTGGGTTTTCTCAAAATTCCAATTACCCTCAGCATGACAAACACCATGACATTGTGCCTGTAAATGGGTATTTAAATATCCATCAAGAGATATATCATTATTTTTTTGTTTAATATCAAGCGGAAGAGATGAAATATTCAAATTTAAACTGGCCAGGTTTTGCGCCGGGTTATAAAACCCTTGAGCGCCGATCTTTGATCCATGAGAATCATTGAATACGAGTGGAGTGATTCGAATGACACCGGAATTCCAGGATAATGTCGAAGGATGCTCCAGTTGCCAAAATCCGAGGCGCTTGCTTTGAAAATAGCTTTGATTTAATAAGAGATTCCAGGTTGAATGAGAATGTTGGACTAAACTATCCAGAGTAAATTGATTACCCGCTGATTGTGCTTTAACGTCCATTCCAAAGTGCGCCAGAGTACCATGAGCTTGTGATTGCAGGTTGATCAGATACTGTTTGTATTCTGCGCCTTCGATATGCAGATTGGCTAGCAGCTTATTGTTAGTAAGAAGAGAGGCCTGGGCATCAAGTTTTCGGATTGCAATGCCTGCATAGAGCACTTTATGGGCATGTGCTTTTATACTACCCACCCAGTTCTGATTGGCCTGCGCAATCCAGCCATGAGCACTTGTTGAACCACGGGCATCAGGAGTCAACATTTGCCAATTGTCAACATTCAAAGAAAATGACAGATGTTTCTGCAAGTTACCAGAAGCAGTGACGGTTAACCCTGACCCACGAATATTCGCCTCTTGCAAATCCCACTGATTTCCAGAGAATTTCAGATCAGCATTACCCACCAGATTGGTTTTATATATTTGACTGGGTAACACCTGCAATTGGATACGCCCATTGATGTTTTTTGCTGCTTGCGCAGCATTTATGATCATATTATAGGACAACTGGCCGGGAACAGTAGAAAAAATACGTTGATTTTGTAAACCTCTAAGCCGCAATTCACCCTGTACATTTATCAACGGTTGCCAATCTATTTTTAACTTTGCAGGTAGCAGTTTGGCACCGAGCATATTTCCCGTATAATCATATTGTAGGCCGGTACTGCTTCCTTCAATATTCCCTTGAATGCCACCAAAACTTGGCGATCCATTCATCGCAAATGCACCAATATAATGATTAAAATTCCCATGCAGGTGCAATTTAAATGATAAAGGGCCGGCCGTTACAGACTTCGGTATGTCTTTGACAGCGATGTTGCTCTGGTTTCCATATATGGAGAAGTCACCAGCGCTATTCTCTGGAAGGTCTATTTTCCAGAATCCGGTGGTGGTTGTACTGAGAGATGGATTTTTTAACTCCATAGAATTCAATAAAATTTGGTGCGGAGATATCCGAATCAGGCTGCTGATACTACTCAGTGAATTTTTCTGATTAAATAGTAGCTTAATTGGCCCACCAAATGTATTGTCGCTTAAACCATGCCACGCCGCACTCCAACGGAGGCTAGTATGCGCAGGAGAGGACTCAATCCAGTCCCCCGTGGTGGTGAGACTGCGTTTTTCCATTTGGACTTGCGCAGAAAATTTCAACTGGCCAGTGGAAAGATCTGATAAAAGTTCGTTAATATGGATATTCCCATGATTCCATGAGATATTTTTAAGAGTGCTACTCGTTAATCTAAACGTATTTTTCTGTCCTTGCCACACCTGTAATTTTTCAATAGTAGTTGGCCCAACATGTATTGCGATGAATCGTGACCACAGCGGTACAGCTGGCCAAGCAAGATTCAGGTTACTTGGTTTTGAGGAAGATTTTGGTAAATATAGTTGACCATTAATAATTTTAAGGTCTACAACGTCAAGCTCTCCCCATAATAAATGACTAGGATGCAATACCCATTGCAAGTTCTGAGCAGTAAAGCGGGAAGATCTACTGGACCAGTTCAACTCTGATATTCTTAAACCATCCATTAAAGTTCCACTGATTTTTTTTGCACTTAAATGTGGAACTTGGGCCAATGCCCAGCGTGCACCGTTGTTGGTATTCAATAACCAAAATAGTCCAGAAAAAATAATCCCTAAAGTACAGATAAAAATCAAAATAGCCAGGTTTCTGAAGCGCATCACAGGCTAAATCCCACTGAAAAAGCAATTCGTACAGCCGGAGCCTTAGGATTCACTAAAGGATGTGCCAAATCAAAACGAATAGGCCCGACTGGAGAATACCAGCGGAACCCAATTCCTACATCCTGAAGTACATGCACATTCGAGAAGCTGTTAAAAGCATTACCCGCATCATAAAAAGCAACAACCGCCCAATTTTTGCTGACAAAACGTTGAATATTGAAGCCAGCCACAGCCAGTAATCTGCCACCTTCCACTGCGCCATCGCTATCTACCGGACCTTGTGACTGAAAGGCGTAACCAGGAAGACTGTTTTGTCCACCTGCAAAAAAACGCAAGTTAGGCGGTAAAACACTAATGGGGCCATTCAACCACATCGCACCCACTTTGGCTCTTGTACCTATGACCCATTGCCGATTAATTCGTACATTCCAGCTGCCACGGGCACTGAATCGTACAAAATTAGCGGTGCTCCCCCATACTTTACTGGCGCCCTCGGCGCGAGCCGTCAGCGAGTAACCGGATATAGGTCTTAATATATTGCGGAAATCCTGGATTGTATATTGTAGGGAAGGGTAAATATAAAAACTGTTATTCACTTCATCTGCGACCGTATAGTTAGCTTGCTCAAAATTAACCAGGGCTTCCAGGGTGGTGGTTTTATTGCGGCTATTGTCATCGCGCAATGACCATTGTCGCCCAACACTGGTCAGTATTTCATTACTATCGTAAGCAGTGAGCGTTTGATTCTGATAACTGGCTTGTGCAACATATTCGGATCCTATATTTTTTCCGATAGGCCACTTATAAAGTATGCTGGCGTTTCGGTTAAGCTGTGCCGCCAAAATAGAAACGCGCACATGCTGAGCTTCATCAAAAGCATTGTAATTATCATAAATAAATGCTGCATTAGGGCCAATATCTGTACTATAACCAGCACCAACCTTAATATGTTGTGCTGGCATACTTTTCAAATTAATGCTGACAGGAACGAGATTGTTTTTTTCTGCATTCAACTCGCCCTGAACCGAGATATCTGAAAAACGATCCGCGTTACGCAAATTACTTTGGGTAACCGCCAAGGCTGCCGGTGCGTACCAGTCTCCTTCTTTAAAAGAAACATAACGCTCAACAAACCATCGAGGATAATGCTCTGCACCATGGACAGTGATAGAACCAAAACGAAAACGAGGTCCGGTATTTAACCATAAATAAATATCCGACCAAAATTCTTTTTTATCGATTAATATTTCATGGCGAGTATATTCTGCCTTGGCGTAGCCTTGTCTATTTAACGCTTCCAGTGCTTTACCTTTCCACTCTTCATAATCGACTTGATTAAGCACAGCCCCATCTTTTATTGGAAAAGCCTTGTAAAGATGGATTATGGATGGGGTATTACTGCCTGTTCCGGATTTTTGGAGGTCAATTTTACGAACAATAATTGGCTTACCCAGTGAAATTGAAAATTGCAACAGATAATTTTTGGGACTGATAATTTTTTTACTGATTTTCCATGTTGCGTCGTAGTATCCATAGGCCTGTAACGCATCTTTGAGCCGAAGGTTGGCAGACATTTCTGTTTCTTCAAGGCGGTCCGCCTTGTCGTCAATGGTCACGGGGGGTAAGGCTTTGTTCAGCTTTTCTGCCATGGAAGTAGGAACATCCTCAAAGCCAAAATGAACCACGTCCGCCAGAGCCGGGAACGAAAAAAATCCCAGCAAGAAGACAATTGCCCCCCTGAATCTTGACGAGGCACGATTTTTAGCTTTTGAATAACGCTTTGTTCTTGAATTTGTTTTTTTCAGAAGCCCCCCTGCATCTCCATGTGCTGAACTTACCTTCTCGATCTTAATGATTCTAACATGATTTTCGGCAAATGCAGGGGAGCGCGAACAAGCTCTGAAGGAAACTATTTCTCTCTATCGAAAGGAGAGGTATTTTGGTGGATTTCCCGATACTGGGTGACCACAATGTCCTGATTGGTGCTTTTGCGCATTTTCCGTTTTTGCCACCAGAGGAAAATCATGCCGCTTGCACCTAAGATCGCCACCGCAATAAATGCGAAAATGGCGAAAAAAAACAAACCAATCAATAAGACCATACCGACCATGACGGTAAGCAAACGCACCCACCAAGGTGCCCGATTGCCGGAAAAAGAGTAGTGTGTCATCGCGCTCCCTCTGAAATTACTCTGTTACTTTGTGTGACCATGATCCCCGTTTGAAGTTCATTTCATAATTTAACATAATAAACATTTGATAACTTTGAACTTTTGGATGTTTCCGCATGTGTTTGAATGTTCGGCGTTATCAATGCCACTACTACGAGTAGGGCCGCACTTTTGGGTAAGGCTTTCGCCAGGTGCGCCCATATTTTTTGACCTTCCGGCCCGGCCTTCCTCATGTGCTTTTCAATGAGAATTTCTGTCGGGTCCACTCCTGCCAGTTTGGCTAGCTTGATATAGGTTTCGTCTGATCCGTCTGTTTTCTCTTGTGCTAAGTTGCTTAGTGCTGCCGAGGTAATGCCTAGCTCTTTTGCTACTTGGTTTTGTGACCATTCGTGCCTGCTCTGTACCTTCTTGATTAATTCTTTCGCGTTCATTTTGTTACCTCCTGTTTAGATACTAGTTGCTAACTTGTAGCTTGACAATTAGTTGCTTGCGTTATCTACTAACCAGCAGTTAGCAGTTAGTACTTCTCTTTAGTGGTCCGGCATGGCCCGCCGGTTTGGGAATCCTCCGATTCCCCCTTTTTTTGGAGATACAAAATGATTAAGAAACAATCTACTACTAAGTTCAAAGTTGCTGAATCCTATTCCGCTTTTTGGCGCGTCCCCGTTCCTATGGTTAAACGGTTCAATACTTGTCCTGATGAGGTTCTGCATCCTTGTCTTTCCGCCTTTGGTCATATTCCTGCTAAGTGCAAGCGCCGTGAGGCCGTTTTGTTGTATTTCGCTCATCGCCTGCGTCATCTTGCATTTCACCGCTCCATTGCTGCCTTTGATGCTTCATTCAATGAATTCTGGCAACTCCAGCAAGCTGAACGTTTCCGGCTTGAAATGATGGAAGAGGGCGGCTGTCAATGATTGACACGCTCCGCCTCACCATTCCAGCAGAGCAATTCTCTGTTGCTGACATCCTCTGGATGCAACGCCAGATGCACAAGCTCACTAAAACCGACTTTACGGGTGCCTCTACTGACTGGTCTATCTGTACGGGCTTCGATCTTCCCAGTTGGACCGATTCATTCAGTTTGACGGTTGGTACTCGTGTCACCATCGAGGCCAGCCCGAAAATTTACCAAGGTCATAATATCGATGGTCCTCAAACTTTGCGCGAAGCTGCTTACCGTATTGTTGATTTTATTTTCGGTCATGTTCTGCGCTTCACTTCTTGGCCTTCTGCCTCTCTCTGGTACGTTGCCCGCTTGGACATTACTTACAGTTATGATTTCGGTACTCGTCCCGCTTTAGAGAGCTGGTTTGATACCGTAGCTGGTATACAGCGGGGCCAGCGTCGCGCTTCTGTGGACTTTCGCCCTGATGAGGACCCTCTGGCTATCCATGCCTCCCCCTCTGGCCGCACCCTTTATCAGGGTCTAGGTTCCCGTCTCAAAGTTGGCAAAATCTATTGCAAGGGTGCCGATCTCAAGGCTCACCCGCCTAAGTGTCTTTCAAATGATGCCAACGCTCTTGATGCTTTGGTTGAAGAGTTCCAGCCCATTGCTCGTTTTGAATGTCAGGTTCGCGCTACTTGGTTATCTAAGCAGGCTGTAAGGCTTGGTCTTTTACCTGCTTATTTTGCCCATGACCAACTGGGCCAGCTTTCCGACAATGCCGCTTTATATTTTCAGCGTTTAGGCATTACTCCGCTTTCATCATCCCGTTCTAAAAATCCGATTGTTTATTTTCCTGTTAATTACTTAGCTGATTTGCTTGATCTTGATTCCGTCTGGGAGTCCGAATTCTCCCACCTGTTCGCTCGTGAGGTCGCTATGTCTGATGATTCCCTGTTACGTGAATTGCTTTCCCTTGCTAAAACGCCCGGCGCTGCTTCTCGTGCCTTTGCCTTTTATGGTTCTGTCCGTGCTTATGGTTTTGCTGCTGCTCGTAAGTCTGTCGGCAAGACCCAGTTTTATGCTCACCGTCGTTTACTGGGCCTTGCGGGTGTCTCTGACGCCATGCTGCAAGACGGGGCGCCCCTCATACGTCATGCGCCTTCTGCGTGCAACGTGCGTGCCTTTACGCCTTCTCGTGAACGTCTGGATTTGGTTGAGCGCGCTCATTCCCTTTCTTTGCCTTCTGTTATTGCCCGTTTGCATAACGAAGTCTTTTCTAGGGTTGCCTGATCGATGTAGGGGCAAAGGTAGCTACTAACAGCGCTACCTTTTCCGGTACACCGAACTACGCTTTTTAGGGTACTGTTTTTTAATAGTTATTTTTGGGGCAATTTATTTTGCCAATAGCGGTTTTTTCTCTTTTTTTGGAGGTTTTATGAAAGGTTTAATCAAGGTTTACCCCTTTGAGGTCATCGAGTGGACCAAGAAAGATACTGGCGAGTTTAAACGCATGTGGAAGCAATCTTATGATCTTGATCAGGGTAACGGCCTTCGCCCTCTTCAATCCGATTTTATGTTCAATGCTGACACCCTAGTCTGGCCTGTCGGTGATTACGAAATTGAATTTTTCCTTGAGAAGGATCGCCGCGGCTTTATTGATCTCAAGATTGCTTCTAAGCGTCTGATTAAATCAGATTCGCGCCCTCAGGCTGTTGCTAATTAACCGTGTCTAATTCGGTTTATATTTGCACCGACGTTGTTTCTGTAACGTCTAGTGCCACTTCTTCTGTCACTGCTTCTTGTGACAGTGGTGCCTATGTCCAAGTTCCGCCGCCCTTGGTCATGGATAGTACGGCGTTTGCTTCTCTCGCAGGTGTAACTATTTTCGCCTTCTTGGCTGCTTATGCAATACGTGTTGTTGTGCGGCTTATTTGGCGTCCTTAACTGTGAGGTGTTTTATGTTTAAAGTTCGTTCCTTCGTTGGTCGTTTTGGCAAAGTTCCTGCTGTTATTACTGGCGGTGCTTTGGCTGCTGCCTTTCCCATGATCTCCTCGGCTACTGGCCTCGGTCTCGGTATTGGTGCGGCTACCGCTACTGATTCGACTGCTTTTCAGTCCACCATGACCACAGCATTGACTGCTTTGGTTACTGTTTTGATTGTTGTTGCTTTGGGTATTCTGGCCATTAAGTGGGTTGTTTCCATGGCCAAACGCGGCTAGATCATCTGCCGGGGGTTTCCCCCGGCTTTTCTTGAGGGTTTTCTCATGCGTCTTTTATTCTTTTTTCTTCTCGGTTTCTTCATTCCTGTTTTTTCTCTTGCTTCTGTTGTTGCTACAACTGATTCTGTCGACGCTTCTGCTTTTCAGACTACCCTTATTTCTGTTTTTTCTGCTATTGCTGCTGTGCTTGTTTTATTTGCCTTTATGTCTCTTGCTATCAAGTGGGTTCTTGGCTTCATTCGTCGCTGATTTTCTGGGGGTGCCATGTGTGGCTTACTGAATACTCGTATTTTTACGCTATTTTGTTTGTCTCTTTGTATATTATTTTCGGTCCCTGATGCTTCAGCATCTGGTGCTGCTGATGATCTTTCTAATCCTAACTATGTTTGGAAAATGTCTAGCGATGGACAATCTGTCTATCGTATTTATTCCCCCGCTGGTACTCGTGCGTCTGCTAATTTCAATCCTTCATCTTCATACGCTGAGGGTTCATCTGGCGGTGTCATTGATACCTTTGCCCCTCCACCCTTAACCATCGATGGTGCGACTGGTGAGGTTGTAACCTCTTTATCTCGCTCTTTAACTGTAGGTGATCTAGTTGATGGACTTGGTAAACTCATGTCAGTTGATAACCCTATCGGTTTAACTGTTCTTGGTGCTACTACCGTTCTTCCTATTGCTCAAGCTATTTATGATCAATATGAATCAACTAATTCATCTGTTCCTTCTACATCTCCTCAGCAAACCGCATCAACTTATACTTGTGGTTCTACCACTGAAACCTCTTCCCTACCTATTATTCCTGAAGGCACTTATATTTGTTTTGATGATTCTTCAAGTACTTGCGGTATTTCTACTGGTTGTTATCAAACCGGTACTAATGAAGGTGATGACGGCTGTCCTAATGGTTCTGCTACGGCTTATGGTGGCCCTTCTTGTTCTAATGGCGATACCCCTGTTCCTAATTATACTTCTGTTTCCGGTGCGCCTACTCCTCCTTCTAACTACCCTCAATGGGTTGCTAATAATTGGTCATCCGATAATTTATCTAATGATGCCTCCACTGTTCTTCAAAATAATCCTTCATACGGACCTTCTCTTGCACAATCTTTATCCGCTAATGATGCATCTATGGCTGATACTGTACCTTACACTTATACGCCTAGTTCAAATTCTTTATCTGAGCCTTCTTCTTCCTCATCATCTACTGACCCCTCTACGGGCGATACTACCACCACAACTTCAACCCCTTCTTTTACCGTCTCCCCTGGGGCTAATGGTGGCCTTCAAGTTACTAAAAATTTAACTCAAGTCACTAGCTCATGTACTTCCAGCGGTTCCTGTACTACTACTAATACTACTGTTGCTTCTTCAACTCCTACTAATCCCACGCCTTTTACTGCTCCCACTGTAAGCTTTGGCACTTCTGGGCTTTCTACTGCCACCGCTGATATGCCTCAATCTATGGCCTTTTCTAATATTGGCTTTGGCTCTTCTTGGCTTCCTGATTCCTGCCCTCCTGCACCTACTTGGGATGTTACTCTACCAATTGGCGATTATAATCAGTCCTTCACTTTGCCTACTCAATATCTTTGCGATATTGCTTCTGATTTTAAGCCTATAGTCCTTGCTTCTGGTGGTGTTGTTTCCCTTTTTATTCTTGCATGGTGAGGTGATTTATGGGTGTTGTCATTTCCGCTTTTGCTACTTGGCTTATGTCTATGCTGGCTCTTCTAGTTGCTTGGGGTGCGCGGTATTTTCTAGCTCGTTTGATTCTTTCTTTTGGTCTTGGAATTTTAACTGTAACTGGTGTTACTGCTGGGCTTTCTGCTCTAGAATCTTTAATACAAACTCAATTAACAGGTACTTCTGATACTGCTGTTTGGGCTTCTTCTATGCTTGGTCTAATGGGTTTTGATAGTTTTGTTAATATTATATTTGCCGCTTATATAGCTAAACTTACTTTACGCGGGTTGCAATCTGGTGGTTCTATTTCATCCTTCTTTATTAAAGGCCAAGAATAATGCTTACAATTGCTTCTGGTGTCCCCGGTTCTGGGAAAACTTTGTGGACTGTCAATCAAATTTTAAATAATCCTGAATATTCATCACGTCCTGTTTTTGTTCATAATCTTGAAGGTTTTGATTTTTCTATTCGTGACAATCTTTTCCCTTTAGATGATGCCAAATTATGGAATGATCTTCCTGAAAAATCTGTTATTATTTTTGACGAAGCACAATATGCTTTTCCTGTTCGTCCTGCCAACCAGCCCCCTCCGCCTTGGGTTGATAACTTTTCCACTCATCGCCATAAAGGCTATGATATTATTATGACTTCTCAACATCCTACGATGATTGACGGTCATATACGTAAACTTTGCGGTCGTCATCTTCATTTTCTTCGTGTCTTTGGTCTTAAATCCTGCACTATTTTTGAATGGCCTGAGTATCGTACAGACAACGTTGATAGTTCATCTCGTCGTAAATTAGCACTTTCCAAACGGTGGCAATACCCTAAGAAGGTTTTTGGTGCTTATAAAAGTGCTGATGCTCACACTCATACCCGTAAAATCCCTTGGAAAGTTTGGAGTATTCCTGTCTTTTTCATTATTGCCGCTTTTGCCCTTTATTATCTTTATCACGACTTTTCTACCGGAAACTTTGCGAATCTTGGTCACAAACCCCCTTCTGTAACTTCTCATGTTATTACCTCTTCTGTTCCTCCTATGCCTTCCTCTGCCTTTCACCCTGTTTCCTCTATTCCCTCTGTCCCTAATCACCCAGTTCGTACTTTGCATATTTATGGTTCTATTTCGCATAATGATCGTTTTTACTTTGTTGTTGTAACTAAGCGTGGTGATTATGTTCTTGTTAAGCGTTCTCATTGTGTACATCACATTGCTAACTGGGTATGCGATGTAGGTGGCGTCAATGCTTCCCTTATATCAAGTTCTAATTCCTCGTAAGGGGACCGCTGCCGCTCGAGCGGCATCGGTCCCTTACGCTCTTTTCTTTTGTGCCCCTTCCTTTTTGTTGCTTTGTTCATCTTTTTCATGCTGTGACTGTAACTACATGAATAAAATTCACTGGCACACATATTGCTAATAATAAGCATAGACTGTGCCACATGAATATTATTCATGTCTTGACACCTCCCCTTTTTCGACTATTTCCCTTATTAATAGGGTAGGGGGGGTCCCATGTATATATCACACCAAGCCGCCGGCTTCTTCGTATTGTTTATACTTTTCTGGGTGTTCGCCTATGCCTTTAACCATTGGTTTAAGTCTCGCATTAACTCCCGTGGTCGCTCTGGCTCCCTTTTTTCCCGCCCCCGTTCTAAGCCTGTTTCCCGTCGTCCCGTCGATGCTGACCCTTATTCCAAGCTCGTTGGCATTTGCTTTGGTGATAAGGCTAAGGCTGATCGTCTCATTGCTTTTGAGCAATCCCGTCAGCCCGGTCTTTCTCGCTTGTCGGCTATTCAGTCCGCTATTGATTCTATTGCCCATGATAACCGCCGCTATTAGTGACCTGTCACTTTATTCCGTTACGGTTACAGCGTAACGCTAACCCCCTCACTTCTTCGCGCATGCGCCAATCACCAAAGCAAACCGCGTCCATTGGAGACCAGCAGCAGGGGAGTGGTGCAGTTGGTGGTTTAACAGGGGCCGGACACCCGGCCCGCGCTGGGCGAGGGGTCCCCCTTGGGGACGGGGGGCGCGGCGCGTAGCGCCCTGTGTATCTCTGGCTTATGTCTTGCACGATGGGGGGCCGGACAGCTTTGCACGTTATTTCGGGTTAGTTATCACTTCTTGAGCCATAGCCGGACCGTCTCCGGAGACTTGCCGATCATCTGGGCAATGTCTTTGACACTGATTTTGCTTTCTGCCAGCTTCCGGACGTTCTCGATCTCTGTTAGGCGTTTGGCTTTGTTCTGACGGGTTTGTTCTTCTTTGAGGATCTTCTCGGTGATGTAGTAGCTTTTGCCGCTGGCTTTGGCGGTTGCGCTGACGTTTCCGTGTTTCTTGTAGAGCTTTAGGATTTTTTCGGTAGTCATCGCCCAGTAGTTGGGTGTGGTTTTTACGGGGTTTTCTTCAAAATACTCTTGCCACTGGTTTTGACCGTTGATCTTTTGCCAAGGGATTTCAACGATTATTTGAAGAACGTTACCAAGCTGCTTTATGCGTATACAGTTCTCTTGCTTCATGGTTTACCTTTTGAGTCAGCATGAGCAGGTAATTAGTTGCTTTTTCCCCTACCCTACAAACCAAAAAGTAGAACTTTACATAATAAACATTATACGAACCTGCATGATCCTAATCATGAACTATATAAGAAAGTCCTTAACCGATACGAGGATCAATCAATGCGACGTGAAACCGTCATTGCTCGACAGCTTGGGAACTGCTTAGAGATCACGATACAAATCCCCTGGGAAGATGTTCACGGCAAAAACAAGTGGCAAGCCTACCTTGCTGAGAAAGCCGAAGAAGAAAAACAACGTATAGCTGCAGGCCTGGAATACTGGTCAGTCATAGAATCCCGCGTTATCCAAGAATGGAACCACTCACAGAATATCAGCAAAGCCGCCAAGGCCGGACCCTGTAAGTATTACACGGCCAGAATCATCATCGACAAGCACCGGAAGGCCGAGCGCGAAAAGAAACGGCTTGAGCTTATCCGGACCGCACAAAGGTTGGCCGGCAAAGGCGTACCTTGTCATCGTATTGCGGAACAAATCGGCAAGTGTCCAGAAACTATCCGTTTATGGTTAAAACACAATATCTAGTGGTGATGAGAGCTGCCAGGTGCACAACATCTAGTAAACACGCTAGGCATAACCTGAAAAAGCCTTTTCCCGCCCGTTTACCCTCTTGGACGCAATGAAATCGTGGCGGGCTTGCATCGCAGGGGGCAGTCAGTAACTCATTTACTACCTTTCGATTCATGGGCATTGCACCCTACTCTCACCGAATTGGTCACCAAGGGGAAGGGGTTTGCATGCGGGAGTGGCGGAATACTTTGTATTCCGTGACAAGTCACCTTAACCCGTAAACCGTGTAACAGACTTGCCCTGGTAATGACAGACTGGGGAGCCGGAAACGATCTTGCAGTCGAACGTGGGTATGGTGACATAGACCTGGCTATTGTTTGATTGGGCAATGTAACGCACTTGACCATCATTGATGGTACCCATAAGGCGCAGAGTTTGAGACGGTGGAAACGCTGGAGAGGTACCAGCCGGATAATGAACAGGAATCGGGCGGTCAATATTCTTAAGGTTTGTATCCATAGCCGTGACCGTTTTGCGGTATTCGTGCAGTTCAGTATAAACCACACTAGCCCAGATGATACCCACCACGGCCAAAGCCAAAGCCAGAAACAGGACAATAACCGCCCAATGAACACCCCTCTTCTGAGGTGGCTGCATTTGGATGATGATGTTCTGTATATCCTTGCCCCTAGGCAGGTCGTTACTGTCACGAATAATTACGGGTTCAATACGTTCAGACGACATGGCACCCCCCTACCCTATAGGCCTTTATAGATAGCAGGATGCAGGGAAATTGCAATGCATGAAATTAATTCACTTGGCATGCTATATGCTTATTATTAGCAATTTGTGTGCCACATGAATTTGATTCATGTAAGGGTTGACACCACGCAGATGACCACTCATCCAGGCGTTTTGATAGCAGGTATTGTGACAGGATATGATGGCGCAAATCAGGCATTGGAAAAGTAGGGTCTGTCAAAAGACGCACATTATATATCCAGGATTCGGTCTTGTTAGGGGTGCGAAACACAGGTAGATCAATATCAAAGGCCCCTACCCCATGGCTACATATTACTGGATAACCGCAGGCACCGAGTTCAAGGATGCGAAGGGCTGACTTTGCATGGTTAAATCTGGACACTTCGAGGGGAGCCACGGCCAGATCGAGAGCGAGGCTGGCCAGCTTGGCGGGGTACTGGTCAATGGGAACAGCTGGATGGTATTCGGCACAGTGTTTACGGATAGATTCTGGGACAGCGCCCAACATCACCCAATCTATTTCGTGACAGGTTGCGAATATGACGGGGGCAATTATCTTGAGGTCGCCCAGGTGGCCAGAGGAACCCGCCCAACCGACGCGGGGTTTGTCGTGCGTTACTGCGTAACTTGGCAAATTGGCCCAAGGGTCATCCGGTAGGCTATTGTGACAAGTCACCGATTCAGGGGCGAAGTGGCCATATTCATTTGTAAGGAAGTCGGTTGATGTCACCAGGCGATCACATAAGGCGGTCGCTTTTTTGAAACGCTCGATGGCGTCATTGTGAAAACCTTTGCGGAATCGGTTGGTTGTGGGTATTTCGCTGATGAGGTCGTCAATTTCCATCACAAAGCGGGCATGGGGCAAGACGTTACGGTAACGCTTTATAGCGGCGATCTGGTCATGTTCAAGGACGCGCTGGAATACCACAACATCAGGGCGCAGGCTGGCGAGGGTTTCATTATCGAGAAAATAATCGGTCGATATGCCTTCAATTCGACCGTCACGGATCAGGGCCTTGAGGGGGTCCGTTACACGATAACGGCCACAGGCGTAGTCATCGGCAGGGTGTGCGAGTACGAAAGGTTTAGAGTTCATTGGTAATATCTCCTATTTATGGCACAAATATTTATAATGCAATGTTTATGCCTGTCAAAAATCATGCCCGTTTAAGTGAAAGCCTGCAAAAATTATTCATTCATTTTCCTGAAATCTCGGTTAGTTTCGCGATTTAGAGACGTAGTCTCCGATTTTAATATTTGACATGCGTTATCGGCTTCAATACTCATGCGTTGAGTCCAAGTGAAATGATGAGACGGATGATAGGCACATCCAGAAAGCAGGATCAGGATCACGGCCAGGGGTGGCGTTTTCATTAGTAGTACCTCCGGTAGCCGAACAGACGGCGCCAGATACCGCGTAATAGCGCAATGGCCAGAACCAGCACGACGATGCAGATAAATACATCCAGGGCTGACAGGTGGCGGGCTACTTTCCAAACTTCCATATAGATCAGGCCGCGTATCAGTGCGGAAACTATCAGATGCAGTATCCAGTGAAAGCTCATAAATCACCTTTAATAATCAAGTGTTACTTGTTTATAAATCGCTGCGCTGCTGGCCAATGAAATAGAAATTTTGCAAGCAAAATTCCCATTTAATCGGCGTATATTTAGGGCAATACATTTTGAACCTGAGCAGCAGCGGAATGCATAGATGAAGTTAAGTTATGTTTTCGCTTTTTATGAACACGGCCATGGGTAGGATCTACAGAAACATACCCACCCGCGAAGCGGCAGACTTCGAGGCCATCCAATGTTTCGCATTTGTTCGCATTGACCGTGACATAGTGCTGATCTCTGGATTGAAGGACATATTCAGTAGGTCCTCCAGCTGCAGAAACTTTGCCAACGATCCGGAACTTTTCACTTATCAGGGGTAGGCTGTTCAACTGGGCACGTTTGAGCTTGACGCTGGCAAAGTTGAACTGTTGCAGGGGGTGCGTTGACTGAAAAACCATAGGAGCAGGCGCAGCAGCTTGAACATCACGGGGGGTAATGATGGCATGGCCAGAGGCGCGGCCAGGTTCAAAAGTATGCGTATCAGCGGCGAACATGCCGGAAACATGATCATAGGCAAACCAACCCAGGGGAGGAAGGGCAAGGATCAATGCGAGAGTAGCCCAAACACGAAAGGGAATCTTGCGTTTGACGGTGTGAACTTCAGCAGACTTGTAAAAAGGAAAAATCTTTTTAGGAAGTTTACGACGGGCTTTGGTGGCTTCCTTCTTTTCGTGGTAACCATTGGGATCATCGCAACAATGTTGCCAGAAAAACATGGTAGTGGAGTTAAGCCCAAAGGTGCGTTTGGAATGGAAATGCTGACCAACAAGACGGCGGACATGCTTGTCAATAAGCATGGGGTCCTGAGTGATAAAAACCAAATCAATGCCAAGGTGACGATGAGTCTCGAGAGCAGAGACATAATCAGGAACAAGGGCACCAGGGGGACGGGAACGAAAGATACGCTGACATTCATCAATAATGACAACAGAACCAGGAGGGCAATCCATCCAACGGGTAGGATCGTCAAGAATGGTAACGGGAAGTTGAGCAAGACCAAGGTCAGAGAAAGGCACACCAGAGGCAAAGACCTGAATAGGTTCTTTAGAGCCATCCACATCACGAAAGGATTCAGCAGAACCAAGGGGAGGACGGGCAATATAATCATGGATAGCAAAAAGGGTTTTGCCAGCACCAGGTAAACCAGTACGAAGAGTAATCATGAGGAAGTCCTAACAGGGAAAACACGCTTAGAAATAGCAAGGGAAGCCTTAATAGTAACAGCAGAAAGCAGAGTTTTAATGCCAATATAGACACCGAACATATGGAAAAGAACATTGAGAGAGGAAGCAGTATTACCCATATCATTAATAGCAGTAGTCAGATTAGAATCCAAAGCAGAAAAGCCCGTATAGGAAACCAAACCGACACCAACAGAAATTAACATCTGGGGAAGAATATTTTTAAGTAACCAAGTACCAAAAGTAGTGAGAAGTAAAAGAAGAAAAGCAGGCATAAGGCACCTATTTAACAATCAATAAAAGGGAGGCCAAAGAAAAAACACCGATGACGATAGGACGTACATCACCAGCAAGGTTACAAGCGTAAGTAAAAGGAATAGAAAAAGAAGTATTCATAAGAGAAAAAGTAATAGGAGAAGGACAGATTTGAGAAGAAGTTTCATTAATAGAACCAATAGTACCAAGAGCAGTAGAAACAACAGAGGCAGAAGCCAAAGTAGGCATAGAGACAGAAGCAGGATAAGAGGTGGAAGAAGAAGGAGCAGTAGCAGAACCGGTAGAAGAAGTAGCAGAAGTGCCGGAGGAAGTGGGAGAAGTACCAGAGCCAGAAGCTGAACCTTGAGCAATACAGGTTAAACCAGAACCATTAGAACCGGAAATAGAGGAAGAACCAGGGGGACAGACGGTCTGGCCCTGAGAGTTAGTAACAGGGGGAACGGTGTGAAAAGAAGAAGAACCACCGGAACCACCATCATTAGGAACAGAACCAGAGGAACCGGAAGAAACAGCGGGAGGAATAGTAGTGGTATAACAAGAAATAGAACCAGAAGAAGAAGAAACAGAATCAGAGCCAGAAGGACAAACAGAAGTACCATTAGAATCGACAGGAGCAACAGGGGAAAGAGTGGGAGCAGTAGCGGAACCACCATTACAAGCAGCGACAGTAGAAGAACCAGTAGCAGGAATGGAATCACCAGAGGAGTTAATACAAGCACAGCCAGAGGGATCAGCAAAAGAATAGCCAGAAGGGCAAGAAGTACCAGAATTAGAAATAACAGAAGAGGAAGAAGGAGCAGTAGAAGGAATACAAGGTTGACCATTAGTTAAGGAACCACCATTAGTGGGAGTACCATTAATATCAACAAAGACAGATTCAGTATCACAATCATCAGAAGAATCACAATAAGTATCAGGTAAAACACCAGAAGAATTAGGAGTAGAAGAGGAACCAATAGAACCAACAGGAATATCAGAAGGAACAGAGCAGGTAAGAGAACCGCAAGAAGTACCGGAAAGGGTTTGAGTATTGACAATATTAGGATCAGGGTAGTTGTAGAGAGAAGTAGTACAAGTAACAGACATGGAATCATCAGAAGAATTAGAAGAAAAAGAACCAAGGGTAGCAGTAGAACCAGCAGGATAATTAGCAATAAGAGCATTACAGGCAGATGAAGCAGAAGAAAAACCACCAGAAGAAGAGTTAGCCCAATCACATGAATTAGGGTTGAGAATAGAAGAAGCAAAAGAAAAAGAAGAGAAAAAAAGGAGGAAAAGCAGCGGAAGGGCGCAGAGCGAGCGCCCGCGCCCTTCCCCGCTAGCTTGTGTCAATTTGTGGGCAAGGTTAAGCGAGTAAGTACGCAAAACACGCAGTAACGACGATAAGCAGGAAAAACCAAAGCATTGTTTAGTCCTCATTGTTAGGCGACCAGGCGCGATTGTTTAGGGGCCATACCATCGCCATATTGTATAGCCCATTCTTTGTGATTTTCAGCAAGAGCAGCTAAACGCATTTTTGAAACGCGGGCGGCGTGATAGGCAATTTTGAGCTTTTCCGAATAAGACACGTTGCTTTCAAAAAAGCCTTTGAGGGATTTATCGGGAAAAGCTAGAGAATAAGCAGATTCAACAGCTGCATAATCTCTTTCACGTTGAGAAGAAACACGATAACCGCGATCAGCTTCAAAATAAGTGCCAGCTTCGCCAGTTTTTTTGAAACCGGATAGGTTAGAAAGAACAAGGTCCAATTCTTCAACATTAGCACCATAAATATTATCCTGGGAGGCGTCAGCAGGATCAGACCAAGGGCCACCTTCGCGGGCAACTTTGGGGTCTTTGGAGCGACGGGAGAATTTAACAGGAAAGGCAGATTTACGCCTTTTGGCTGGTTCCTCGTCATTTCAAGTGGGTAGCCTGAGATCCAGCTTGCCCAGGATCAGGTAGGCCATGTTGATAAAGTTCTTGTGCGTGCGGTAACCCCGAGCCTTGGCCTTGGCGGATTGAATGAGGCTGTTGAAACCTTCCAGAGTGCCGTTACTCAGATGGC
>NZ_JACKYY010000040.1:0-29399 GCF_015100075.1 Acidithiobacillus sp. HP-11 | reverse complement strand
CTTTTCCACGGCGTACTCCTTATGTTGCTCTTTGAGTCGGAAACCCTTTGTAGCAACAGTACGCCACCTCATTCAAGCCAGTTGTAACGGCCCGTACACCACTTTCGAGCATAGCTCGCCGGCTGGAAGCCTTATCCTTGGCTGCGGGTCATCATCCGGGCATGGCGGACGCGGTGATTGCAGGCATCGCGAAGCTTAATCATCTTGTTGTGATTACGCGAAATACCCTGCATTTCTTGTCATTCGGTATTGAGGCGGCCACTCCAGATCAGGCTGTTTTATTATTCAAACCCGAACAGGGTCAGAGTATTAGCCTGGTTACCTAACCTTATGAGTGTATGCGAGTTTTTTTGCCTTTTCTGCGACTTGGTCTGTTTTGTTTATTGCGGGTGCCGGGTCAAACGACCGCTGCAACGATTTGTTAGCTGCGGGCTTCACGCTCGCGCCCTTCTCGAACAGCGTTGACAATTTCGTCTCGGCTGAGATTCAACCTCACGCCCTTGACGTCCAGAGGAGACAGAGATTTCTGAACCGGGCGGATGAGGAATGCGCGACCATCTCGACGTGTGATTTTCACCGCCCCTTCAAGTTGGGCTGAATCGAGTACGGTCGAGAACTTTTGACGAGCTTCAGAGAATGTGTAGACCTTCATGAGCTAGACCTCCAGGATTTTGATACTCAAGGACTCAGCCACCTGTTTAAGAGGTTGGTCAAGGGTAAGCAGTGGTGAATGGGATTGCATGGCGCACACCAGCAAGTAGGCGTCGTATGCGTAGATGCGATGCTTGGATACAAGAGCCAAAGCTTGATTCAGATTCACCTCAACCAGCTTGATGGAAATCTCAGAATAGGCATCAAGGCATGCTGTGGCCTGCTTCAATGTCGTACGACCACGTTTGATCATGGCCGAAAAGGCATTGCCCATTTCCCAGTGAACGGAACTCGGCGCGATCAAATTACGACCTGCCGTGGGCTCCAATGCCCGATTTCGGCCTGGCTCATATACAATTGCACCATTGTATCAGGTCTTGCTCCAAGCAGCTAACATTTCCTTGAGCAAGGTCAGCATGTGGGTACGGTCAGAGATATTGATGGTTTTAGACGTGCTGATGGTCACATAGCGTGAGAGGGTGCGCAGTCAACTCCCCGCCGTTCCAGGGCGGGGAGAAGGTTAAGCCACGGCGCTCAAGGACAGGTGAATTTCCACATCGTCCCAAGGCACAAAAATCTGCTGATCTTCCGTTTTGTCGATAAGGTGGTGCTCTGTGAGTTTCTGAACATCGGTATGCACGTTGCTGTAGTTCCTGTTCAACTGCCTGGCTAGCTCGTAGATGGACTGTGGGCCATTCTTTTTGAGATGTTTCAGCAGCACCAACCGCGCTGGCGTAAGCTCACGAAAAAGCTGTACAGAATCGGAAAAACTCAGGTGATAATCTGCTTCCGGTAGAATCTCTGCACGGTCAAGTTTTTGGGCAATTTCCCGCAGCTCGGCTACCGTGATCGCGGACAGGTAGAGCGTTTCTAGCGCTTGCGCGTCGAGCCAGTTAAGGACACGCGCTTGAGGCTCCTGGCGCTGTGTTTCCGAAATCACGTTCGTATCGAGCAGGATCATTCGAAGCGCGCTGCGCGGGCTGGAGACTGGATGCGCGCGCTCTCGGATACCACCTGCAGACCGAATGCCTCGGCGGAACGACATTGGCTTGAAGTTAAAGTGCCTCGGCGCAGAAGGTGACTGGTGTGACGATGCGCGTGCGGCCGATGTTACCGCGTCGGAGCAGACCGGCGCGATGGTCACCAGTCACGAGGTAATCAGCATTACCAGCCAGAGACATTGCTAACAAAAAGGTATCATCCGGATCGTCGGCCTCGATACCTTTCGGTAGCGGCGGCAGCGTGTTGAGCACAATGGCGCGCTGAATGTTGTTTATCATGGTGCCAATGCGATGTGCAGGCAGGATGGTCTTGATCTTCGGGTAACGGCTCACCCGGCGCAGTTCATCGAGCTGCGCTGCGCCTGTCACCAGTTCAAAACGTGCCGCAAGCCAAGCGTGATAAATGATGTCTGGAGTGCTGTGCGACGAGATCAGTGCGACCAGCAGCACGTTGGTGTCGAGGACGACCCGCATCAGTGTTTACGCGCCCACTGTACCGCCTCGTCGATAAGGGAATTCAGTTCTGTCTCGTCCATACTCGCCGTGGCAGCTTTGGCTTGCTCGACAGCCCGTTCAAAAAGATAGGCACGCACTGCCTCCTCAATGAAACGCGATAGGTCGCCCTTGCGACCGCCGCCCTGCGCGGCAATAAACATACGCACGGACTGATCTATTTCCGGCGATACGGCGATATTCCAGCGTACGGTATTCATAAAGCCCTCCCAAAAGTGTTTATGTACATAAGTGTTTATACGCTCAGGTCGGCGTGTCTGCAATGCAATCAAAACCGCCTGGGCTTGTGCACTATCTCAAAACTTTTCCGGGTGATTCGCCCATATTATTCAAACCCGAGCAGTGCCAGAGTATTAGCGAGGTTTCTCAAATGCGAACGACCGTTAATCTGGATGATGACCTCCTTGTGCAGGCCAAAAATCTTTCTGGTGTGGAAGACCGGGGCGCGTTGCTGAAAGAAGCTTTGCGTGCCTTGATTGAGCGCGAAAGCGCCCGACGCCTGGCGCGACTGGGTTGTGCTCATCTTTCTGGTTAATCGGCATACACAGGATTCGTGCCACAGTGGCCGACAAAGGGATTCATTGAGGGCGTTTGTATATTATCGCTTGCGGGTGTACAGTTTTTGCTTATGTATGTACATGTTGGAGGCGCTATGAATGCGACACAATTGCGCGCAAATCTTTTTTTGGTACTCCGTCGCGTGCTGGCTACGGGTAAGCCGGAAGATGTGGAGTGGAAAGGTCGGCATTTACAGATTGTTCCCAAAGAGAGCTTATCGTCCATGGCGAAGCTGGCGCGTCTCCGCCCTCATCCTGGAGTGATTCAGGGCGATCCAGAAACCATAGTACATCTGGACTGGTCTTCGGAATGGCAGGCTGAAGATGTCCATCGTTTATCTTGATACACACGTTCTGGTTTGGCTTTATGCGGGCATGCTGGATAAATTCACAGCGGAAGGTCAGCAGATGATGGAGACACATGAACTCAGGGTGTCTCCTATGGCTTTGCTGGAAATTGAATATCTCAACGAAAAAGGCGTGGTGACAGTGACTCCGGACACATTATTTGCAGAGTTGGCGCAGACCATCGGCCTTGCAGTATGCACCATCCCCTTTGCGATGGTGAGTCGTGCGGCCTTTTCTCTGGCTTGGACGCGTGATCCATTCGACCGGTTGATTGTGGCCCAGGCAAGGGTGAATGAAGAGCCCCTGTTAAGTAAGGATCTTTTGATTCGACAGAATTATCTGCATGCAGTTTGGTAATAATGAATCCATCACCAAAAAATCTTATCCAAAGGGCCGCCCAGGATAGAGTAGGGCAGTCTGTTTTTGCTCCATAGTGTGCCTGCCGAAGCCCTGCGCTTGTTATTCCGGCAGGCGGTGGTGACGGTGTGCCCCAGCGTGGGGCAGGGCTTTGATTTTTCCGGAGTGGAAGCCATGCGCTGCGGAGGCGTGGTAGCGGCTTCGGATATTCCGGATGGGTATGGCGCTGTTGACACTGTCCGATGACCTGACCATCCAGCACGTTGAGTGCGGCAACAAGGTCGTAGTGCCATTACGTTTGTAGTCGTGGGTCATCGTTTCTGCGTGGTCAATTCTACCAGACGGGCCACATCCACTTTCACCTCGCAAGGCTCGACTCCATTCATACCCTCAACATGGGGCTATTTTATCCTCATTAACCTTAAGTTTCATTAAGAATGCAACACTACACTAGGTAAAGCGATGCCTCTTATCCGAACTGGTTTTTGCGCATGGCCCAACTCATGATCAGCATGCCTAATCCAAAGGCGGCCGAGAAACCGATGATGATCCAACTGTATATGGACGAACCGGCTTGTGGAGCCAGTGCGAACAGAAACTGGAGGGCTACCGCCAGGGCCAGATAAGCGCCAGAGCCTATAATCAGCACGAGTTCCTTGTTTTTAATGTTGCGGATCACCCAGACTCCTTCGAGAATACCCGACAAGGCCACCCAGACGAATACGGTCAGAAGAATGTAGAGGGTGGAGCCTGCACTCATATCCCAATAGATGACGATGATGCCTGCGGCAATGCCTAACAGACCTTTAAAAATCACGGCTAGACGGGTCCATAGCCCATCAATTTGCTGACCGGCGGCCACCCGGAGGGCGTAAGCACCATCAAACAGAACGTAAATGGCAAAAAACCAGACCAGTAATGGAATGGTTGCCTTGAAATCGGCCAGGGCCACCAGCGCATACACCAATGCGGCTACTCCGCGAATGGCCAGCAGTGGCCAGGAATAAAAACCGCCACTTTTTTTGATAATCTGTACTGAAGAAGTTGCTGTAGTCATATTTCACCTCCGTGATGTAACTTTTTAAATTAAAATGAAAACTGGCAGACCTAATCCTCGCTGGAATGAATATGATCACCCACCCAAAGGGCCGCCATCAGTACAATGACGGCGATACTCATGGTCAATACGGACATCGCTTTAAGATGATCGACATCCACCACCAGATAGCGGGCGATGGCCGTCACGGCGACGTAGATCAGAAAGCGCACGGGCAGTTTTCCGGTTTTGAAATAAATGCCGGTCATGGCCCCGATTTCCAGATACACAAAAAGCAGCAGTAAATCCTGCAAGGTCGCATAGCCACGATGAATCAGGTGCACATAAAAATGCGTAGCCGACCAGATGATGCTGGCACCAATGATGAACAAGGACAGCGATTTGAAAACCTCGACCATGGTGCCACCCGTGCGATGTGCCCGTTTGAACATTTCCAGTATGCCGGCATTGCGAGTCATCACCCGGCCGTCTTTTTTTTACCGGATGCATTCATAGTTTTGAGGACCCGGTAAGCGATGGAGATGACATTGCGGAGCACATAGATCGTTTTTCCGGACAGCACGAGGCGTATTAGGGCAAAAATCCCGCCACTGCTTGACCCGCCTTTCTGTTCCGCATCGTCCAGGCCATCACGGATGGAGCAGACCAGAGCCCGCGCACCTGATGCCATGTTGCCTCCCCCACAGCGGGCAACCATCGTCCGGGCTTCAATGGCGACCGAGGCCCAGACACCAATCGCTTTTTGCAAATCATTCAGGTTCTTGTGAAGCATCTCATCCTGCATGACCTCCGGCAGGGTCGCAGCCAGGGTTTCCCAGGCGACTACCAGTTCTCCCGACCAGCGGCTGGCATCGTCTACCAGTCCCGAAATGCGTGCCGTCAGGGAAGGTGAGGCACCCTGGATGAGGCAGGTTATCCGTTTCAGGATATCAGTCCATTCTACGGTGGCCATGCCCAGTTGCTGCATGGTGCCGGATTTAGCCAGATCGCCGAGCACTTCCGGCAGGGTTTCCATCAGCGTACTCATTGCGACCAGCAGGGGTTCCAGCATGCGGACGCCGGATTCGACCCGCGCCTCCAGGTCGGCGGCAGAGTGCACACCGGTGACCTGCGCCAGTTTTTGGGTGGCCGACCAGAGGTGTCCCGCCTCACAGGCGATATGCAGGGCAGCACTGCGGACATCGGTATCGGCAGTTACCTCGTCCAGCATGGCGTATAGTAAACGCAACTGATCCTCGATAGCATGGCTGAGGTCCAGCACCTGCGACCAATCCGGCGTTTCCGTCGGGTTATTGACGGCTTGACTCATTTCGGCAGCACTCATCACATTTGTCCTCCTTTGAAAAGATAACGGCCCCTGGCGCAGATCTGCAGACAATCTGCGCCAG
The DNA here is from genome assembly GCF_015100075.1 of Acidithiobacillus sp. HP-11. Taxonomy (NCBI): domain Bacteria; kingdom Pseudomonadati; phylum Pseudomonadota; class Acidithiobacillia; order Acidithiobacillales; family Acidithiobacillaceae; genus Acidithiobacillus; species Acidithiobacillus sp. HP-11. Next base: position 23,527 of record NZ_JACKYY010000040.1, on the reverse strand, counting down.
GGGAGTGCCCTCAGCCCACTTTGCGGAGATGGGCGGGTTCGTCACTTTTCAGACGGGAAATGCCGAGCATCTGGAAGACCAGCTTTTCATAAAAAGGCTCAGAAACCCCGGCTTTCATTTTGGCGAGGAAGTATTTTTCAAAGGCAATCTTGGACCAATGCACCCAGGGCCCTTCTCCGAACCAGTCAACACGCCGGGGCTTGAATTGGGGTAAGGCCACAAAAGCAGCGCCGCTCGTGCCCATGTCAGCCAGGCAGATGGCGTTCCAGGTGCCCATTTCGGCAGTGGGTGCCTTGCCCTGAATTTCTGCCTGAATGTTGTGGACGAGGGCGGTGACCATGGATTCGATCATATAACCGGTTTTGGGCGCACCGGTGGGTACCGGAGTCTGTTCTACCGGAGGAATGGCAATACAAACGCCCGCCGAGTAAATGTTGGGATATTTGGGGCTGCGTTGATGTTCGTCGACGATGACAAAGCCCTTGGGATTACAGAGTTCCGGCACCTTGGCTACGGCATCTACGCCCTTGAAAGAAGGCAGCATCATCGAAAAACCGAAGTCATGGGTGCCGACGCCGATTTTTTCGCCTTTTGCATTCAGGTGCTCGCAGAACATTTTGCCATCATCCACTTTGGTGGTGTTCATGTTGGTGTGTACCTGAACCCCCATTTCACCAAGGCCCCGGGTCAGAATTTCCTGGGAGTCCCCGACGCCACCCAGACCCAGATGGCCGACATAAGGCTCGGAAGTGATGAAGTGGAATTCCTTGATTTTGCTGCGTGCTCCGCGTTTTTCCAGATCACTGAGGACAATCATGGCGTATTCATAGGCGGGGCCAAAGCAGCTGGCACCGGGCATGGCGCCGATGATAATCGGATCGGGATTGTTGGAGTCCAGCAGGTTCATGTATGCCGCATAGGCTTTTTCAGCATGATCGACGGTGCAAATGGAATGGGTCGGCTTCTGATGTCCGGCATGGGGACCGGATCCGGGAACGGCATCGAAAGCCAGAGCGGGTCCCGTGGTGATGATGAGATAGTCATAATGGACACTGGAACCATTGGCGAGATCAATGGTGTTGCGTTCCGGATCAATGCGGTCGGCGCGCTGGGCAATAAAATTGATGCGCTTGCGACTGGTATGCGGCTCAATATCAAACACGATTTGCTCCCGCTGCCGCCAGCCCACTCCGACCCAGGGATTGGAGGGAACGAACTGGAAATAAGGATTTTCGCTGATCAGCGTCACCTCATGTTTGGGGCCGAGCAGATCCCGCATTTCATAGGCGGCGGGCATGCCGCCGGTTCCTGCGCCTAAAATCACTACATGTGCCATGGTCAATACTCCTTTATTCAAAGCGAAAACGAACAGCTGACGAACGACGGATCAACATCCGCTAAAGATGGATTTTCAATGCCCACCGTATGCGGCTTTTTTGCTTAACCTCCCCCGAAAGACCCAAATCTGATACCAGTTGTACATGATCATGACCGGCACAAATCCCGTCATGAACAAGGTGAAGACAGCCAGGGAGTTGGCTGGATTGCCGGATAGGGCGATAGGCCAGGTTTCCGGTACGACATAGGGATACATGGTGGCGAACATGGCCATCCAGAGAAATGCCACCACCCCCTCACCCCAGAGCAGGGCGGCAATATCCCGTTGCAGGGAATGATTGATCATCGATTTGTAGGCAAAGAACAGCACAATGACCAGCCAGATCGCCCAGATCCACCAATGGGCCCCACTCCATTTGGCCGCTGCCCAGGGGAAAATGGCGTAGGACCAGATTAAGGTGACGAGAATGGCGATCAGCGCCAGAAAGGAAAATACGGTAGTCCACTTGCGGGCGCGTTCATGAATGGGGTCTCCCGGTATGAAGCGGGCACATAAATACAGTCCACCGGCAAGGCCTGCCGCAATGACGGCCCCGCAACCGACCCATATACTGAAAGGACTTAAGAAGGTGAAGGCCTGTCCGGAATAATGGAGTACCGGATCCGTGGAAGCAGGGAGACCGTGTCCCTGTATTTCCAGGGCGCGCCCGGCTTTCAGGGGGAAACCCTGCAAGGTGGCACCCAGAGATACGCCAGCAAAAAAGGGAGCGATCAGACTGCCGAGAGCAAAGGCCCAGCCCCAGAATCGTTTGCTGCTGCGCGCATGAATATGAAATTCAAAAGCCACAGCACGGGAAATAATCCCCCATAAGGCCAGCATCAACGGGATCATGAGATAGTTCAGGGCAGAGCCGTAGACCACCGGGAAAGCCCCGAAGAGGACCCCGCCGGCAACCACCAGCCAGGTTTCGTTTCCGTCCCAGAATCCGGCCATGGAAGCCATGACCGCCCCGCGTTCTTCCTCGTCGTGCGAAAATAGGGTGTAAATGCCAGCGCCCAGATCGGCGCCATCCAGCATCACGTAAAGCATAAAAAACAAGGCGAGAATCAACCACCACCAGGTGGACAGGGACACGGCAATTCTACCCATGAGATCGGTCATGATGGGTTCTCCTTAATCTCGGCGTGGCAATGCTTTGGTAAAATGGGGGGACACATGGCCACCTCCACTGTGGATGGCTTCGGGTTTTTCCCAGAGATGGGTGGAATCCGGAATGTCATTCACACCTTTTTGGATGACGCGGCTGAAGAAGTACCAGGCGCCCGACCAGACGGCCAACTCAAAAATGATGTAGCCCACGAACCAGACCACTTCCTGGCCCAGCGACATGTGGCTGACTCCTTCGTAGGTGCGCATCATGCCAAAGACTACCCAGGGTTGCCGACCGATTTCGCGCACCCACCAGCCCGTCCAGATCGCCAGATAGGGTAAAAATGCCGAGAAAACGACGGCCCGGAGAAACCACGGGTGTTGGCGTAGAGCCGTCGCATTCAGCTTGCCCCGCAGGCGTAGCCAGTTACCCCAAAGAGCGACGAGGAACAGGAAAAAGCCAATGGCGACCATGATCCGGAACGCATAGAAAGGCACCCAGACATCCGGACGATCACGGGCAGGGAAGCTGTCCATACCCGTCACCTTGCCGGTCAAGGTATGGGTTTCCAGCAGGCTCAGGACGTAAGGAATGGTAATCGCAAATCGGGTACCGTCATTCTGGCTGTTGGGTATGGCAATCAGGTGCCAGCCTGTATTGACCTGCCCATTGGGGAGATACGTATGGTAATGCCCTTCCATGGCGGCCAGAGAGGTGGGCTGTGTCTGGGCGACGTCCCGCCCCAGCGTATCCCCCAGATAAATCTGCAAAGGGGTCACAATCAGCAGTGCCAGGAGCGCTGGTTTGAGCAGCTTTACAAAAAGTTCGGCGTTGCGGTTCTTGAGGATGAACCAGGCACTGACGCCGGCAAAAACAAAAAGAGCCAGCTCTACGCAGGCGATCCACATATGCGGAAATCCCCAATGAAAATTGTCGTTATAAATGGCGCTCCACCAGTTGCTGACCTGAAACAGCCCATTTTTAAAGACGACTCCGTCGGGCGTTTGCATCCAGGAATTCGCCACCAGAATCCAGCCGGCCGATAAAGTGGAAGAAATGCCGACATTGAAGGTGGCAAAAAGATGCATGGTTTTACTGATTTTTCCCCAGCCGAAAACCATCAGACCAATAAATCCCGCTTCATACATGAATGCGGTGATGGTTTCAAAGCCGAGAATGTTGCCGAAAAAGGGGCCGACTGCCTGAGAAAATGGCCCATATAAAATCCCGAAGGCCATTTCCATGGTGACACCCGTCGCCACCCCGGCACCGAAATTGATAATGAATATTTTTTCAAAAAAACGATTGAGTTTGTACCAGCGCTCATCCCCGGTGCGGAGCCAGAGGACCTCTATCCCGAAAAGCAGCCACGACATGCCGATCGTCATGGGCGTCCAGAGAATATGCAGCGAGGTAATCCAGGCAAAATCGAGACGGCTGAGTAAAACGGGTAACGTATTTTCGATCAACATAAGGTTGACTCCTGGTTGTTAGTTATTCCGTATAAAGTGAAGAAGGATGAAGTCCTGCTCATAAAAATTTGAGAGTACATAAGCATTTTATGTGCCAAAAACTAGTTGTATGATTTTTATATGATTTTTAATTTATGGAAATGCGCTGTGAAACGGTTGATGATAATAAAATGATTTATTCATTTGTTATTTAACAATTTTTTAATGCAACAATACCGGTGAGCGCGTGCAACCCTAGAATAATAAGATATTTATTTAATAATAATAATCTGAAAATGTTGGAATTGTTGTGGCTTCATGCGTTGCTGATGCAACATGTTGATGCATTGTTCATCCTGTTGTTTTTATTGAATATAAAATAAAAATCGTTGCATTGACAAAAAGTATCATTACGGTGATTTCATTGTAATCAACCAATTACAAATTGGCATGATTTATGCCCATCTAGATGGTTATCGGATTCACTTTTTTGAAGGAGATAGTCCTCATGGATAGTCATTTTCTCGATGAAGCACGGGAGTTGCCTTCAAAGGTGCACGCATCCCGGTCTGGAAAATCTGGTATGACCCCCACGGAGCGGGTCGTTGCCTGGTCAGTTTTTCGGACCCGTGCGGAAGCGGAGCATCTGGTTGCCCATGTGCATTTGGCCCCCGGCCAGCATCTGGTCGGTGGACATGGCCAGGATAGCGTGGCCCCTTTCTGGTGGGTCGGAGTACAAGTGAGTGATCTGGGGGAATGGGGACATAGTGCTGCCATCAATAAGCGAGGGCGGCATGGAGACTGATCTGCGTACACCTTTGGCGGATGTTCTCGAAAAATATCGCCACTGGAATTGTCAATCCTGCCAGGACTTGAAGTCACAATTTTTGACGAGGGACCCGACATCCTGAGAACCGCTTTTTGGTGCGGGCGTGCGCCCGCGAATTTTTGTTCACCTGTATAGGAGGTATTACCCGTGGCAGATTTATTTTCACCCGCCTGGATGGCTCGTTTTGTTGAAGAATGGAACAAGGATCCCGAGCTTTCTGACGCTCTTGCCCAGATTGGCTTTAATTCGGTCATTGCTTATGGTTATCCGGAAGAAGAAAAACCCCGTGCTTTTCTGGTGGTACAAAACGGCAAGGCAACGGCTTCCGGTGTTTATACGGACCAGCCCTTAAACTGGGATATTCGCGCCCAGCATCCGCAGTGGCTGAAGTGGATAGAGAAGTCTCCGGGTATGACGGGCCTGGGCATGGCGTTTACCACCGGAAAAATCAAATTCAAGGTAGGAGACTACGCGAGTATGCTCAAAGATCCACGGATGGCAGGACCTTTTGTCAAAAGTTTTTCTGCGATGTCAAAAATCTAGTCCGCAAGGTAACGACGCTGGGGCTTCTGGGTTTATGCAGAAGCCCTGTGTCCGTCAATGCCCGAGATGACTGCTACCCTCTTTTCCGGAAATGCCCAGGCGGGACAAATGCCGCCACAGGGTTACGCGATCAATCCCCAATTCACGAGCGGCGGCGGCACGGTTGCCCCCGTGTTTATCCAATAACTGCAAAAGACTTTCCCGATCATAAATGGCTTCCGGATCGTTTTCTGATCGGCTGGAAGTAACGGCCGACCCCAAGTGCATTCTGTCCAGGAAGTCTTTGGGAAAATCACTGTCACTGATTTCCGGTCCGGCACTGCAGATGGCCACATATTCCATCACGTTGCGGAGTTCACGCACATTTCCCGGCCAGGGGTAATCCAGGAGCAGATGTTTGGCCGCCGAGCCCAGCCTTTTCTTGTGTCCTCCTGTAGTAATTTTCAAAAAATGTTCGGCCAGGAGCATGATGTCCGAAGGCCGTTCACGCAGTGCCGGAATGCGGATAGGGATCACATTCAACCGATAAAACAAGTCACTGCGAAAATCTCCATTTTCTACCAGTTCCTTGAGATTGCGATTGCTGGCAGCAACCACGCGCACATCGACCTGATGGGTTTTGGTGCTGCCGACCGGTTCATAGCGCATGTCTTCCAGCACCTTCAGCAGTTTGGCCTGATGATGTTTGGGCAGTTCGCTGACTTCATCGAGGAAGAGTGTGCCACCATCTGCTGCCGCAAAACGGCCAATGCGATCTGTCACTGCTCCCGTAAATGCTCCCCTTACTGAACCGAAAAACTCGGCTTCAAATAAATTATCGGGAATAGCGGCACAATTCACTTCCACCAGGGATTTTTTGGAGCGGTTACTTTGTTGATGCAGCAGGCGGACCATCAAGCCTTTGCCAGACCCCGATTCGCCTTGAAAAATGACGCTGGCATCGGTGGCCGCGACCTGCTCAATCAATTCGAGGGCATCGCGCATGTGCGGATCATCCGTAATAAAACCCACACTGCGGGTGCCACCGAGAATCCGCTCGGCATGACGCAATTCGGAGACATCTTCGATGAAAAAAATGCGGCGTTTATGTTGTTTGCGCTCTACCAGTCGGGTTCTGATCTGCAGGACCTTGTGCTCGCCTTCGGCAACGGGAAGCAGATGATCCCAGCGGACGCAGCCGGATTGCGGGCGACTCACCGCATCTTCCTGACCGGCAGCAATGGCCGCTCGCACCAGTTCTTTCTGGACGCTACCTCCAGGTATGCTGCGCAGGTGCTCCAGTGGATGCGTGTTCAACAGGATTTTGGCGGCGGCGTTGCAGAATTCAATTTTTCCCTGAATGTCGGTCAGCAGAATGCCGGCGTCCATGGAATCCAGTAATTCTGGCAAAACCTCGCAGAGGGTTTCCAGTTCAGTGCTCAGCGATGCCATTTTTTTCTCCTTGGCCAGCACCTCGACATCAGCCTCAGTGGTTGCCATAAGCATTCCCCTGATACGGATAGCCACTTTGATATTGCGGATTATATCCCGGTGGAACTCCATCATAGGCTTCTTGGCGGGGAGGGGGTAGAGGGGCTTTGGGCCCATAGTCCGGATCATTGTGATTGAAGGGCAACATGCCACTCAGAAAAGAAAAGGGTGGGGTGATGTTACGGTTCAGGCTCCAGAATTCAGCCTGCATTTGTCCGGTGGCCCGGGCCATGTAGTTGGTCGAATGGGTCATCTCTGCCATGTTTTGTGACATGCTGTTCATGTTGCGTTGAATGTTGGGACTCATTTTCTGGAACTGTTTGGTCATTTCATGAAGGTCATGCGACATTTCCACGGCCAGATAAAACTCATAAGCGGCGAGGACCAGAAAGGCGACGAGGGCCGCGTAGACGATCAGTCTGAGCTGGCGGTCAGAAAGGCCGGCGATATGATGCTGAGACTGCGAGTGTGTTTGCGTAGTCGGTTGTTCCGCCATGATGGTTTGTCTCCTGATGATTTAATTGGATCGTCAGCTGATAGGCTGCATTTGGATTAATTTGTGCGACGATGGGAATCAGTGTGCGGGCACCACGCAAGTTTTTCTCCCGGATCAGATTTCTAACACTATGAATGTAATCATTTCCCGCCGCGTAAAATGCGCCTATCCGGTAATAAACGTTGCCCTGTTCTCCATAGAGATCTGCCAGATACCGCTGGGGGGCAAGATGAATTAATTGCGCATATTCCTGAATGGCGCGCAATGGGTTGCCTTGCCAGTAGGCTTGGCGTGCCTGCATCAGCTGCTGAATGTAGTGATGGTTCCATCCGGATTTTGGACGCGACAAAGCGGATGTAACCCCGGCTTGTGCAGCCGCCATGCAGACTGTAAACCCGACAGATAGCAGTGTTACTGTCCATCGGGTGGGTTTTGTGCAGCTTACCATCAGGCCGGTGGCATCCCGGTTTCGGCTTCGGGTGAATGGGACAGCGCCTCCTGCACTTTTTGTGCTTCCGCAGGATCCAGACGTCCAAGAATAGGAATCAGCGCGGCACCATCGGCATAACGTCCGGCATGAATCAGTTGCATGGCTGCCTGGCCATAAGCGTTGCCCGCCTGGTGATAGTGACCGGTCATGTACAACACATTACCCATTTCGCCATAGGCAGCAGGGGAGTCAGGCGCTTCCTGAATCAAATGATGATAATCCGCAATAGCACCGGCATAGTCGTGATGCCAGAAAGCTCCGCGTGCCTGCATGAGCAACCTGGTCTGATCGGCGGTCAACGGTTTGCTGTTTTGGGTGATGGCCGCAATGCTGGGGGCACTGGTGACATGCAGGACTTTTTGCGCGGGTTTGGCGGCAACTGCTACGTGGGTATTATCGGGCTGATTAGCGGTGATGGCCCAAATAAACAAAATTACAATGATGATCAGCAAGATCAAAATGATCAGTGGGTATCCCCAAAAGCGGCTCAACAATCCTGCTTTTTGTGCAGGAGGGGGAGGGGGTGGAGCGTAACTGCTATAACTGGAACTTGACGCCGCAGCGGCTGCCGCTGCAGCTGCTGAGGCATCTGTATCGGTACTCGAATGGGTCTCTGAATGAGTATAGTGCTGCTGTTCTGGTTCATGTTGGCTTTGCGTAACCTGGTGGTATTCGGTATCCGTGTCACTATGCAAGTTAGCTTCTGATTCCGGCATGGATTCTTTGCCGCTGGTCGGGGCATCTTCGGAATGTAACTGCGGTTCTTCTCGGATGTCACTCATAATTCATTACTCCTTATGGTTAACGTGCCAGTGCCTGGCGGATGATGGTGGCCTGATTCGGGTCCAGAGAACTGATCAGGGGTAATAATGCTGCGGCAGAAGGATATTGATGCGTTGCAATTAGCGTTCGGGCAGCACCGGAATAGGCCTTGCCAGCAGATAAAGGATGACCAGTCTGGTAATAAATGTTGCCTAATTCGCCATACAGTTGCGGTACTTCAGGCAGTTGATCGATTAATGCCTGATAATCGGCAATGGCGGCTTTCACGTCATGTTCCCAAAACGCCCGTCTTGCAGCCATTAACAGAGCATACTGAGACCCGGTAAGGTTTTTCGGAAAGACGATTTTAACGTGCGGGGTAACCGGGGTTGCTTGCTGCACAGCCACGCCCGGCTGTAATTTTGGTGCGGTGGCTGTGATCGGCACTGTTGCAGGATGTGCTACCGGAGTGGGTTTGCTTTCCTGTTTTTCCCACCAATGATGCATTGCCTGCCATTTTTGCACCGTATATTGCCGTGTCGTCTGCCAGTCATGACGCCAGAGTTGCGGATCCTGGATGGCAGCAATCACTACCAGCACAATGATCACCAGAATAATAAACCCAATGATTCTACCCAAAGTTCGTTTCATGGTTGGCCTCTTTTGGCACCTGTATTTTTGATTTCACGGCAATATTGGAACCCTGCAGGCATCGCGGTGCATCTGCAGCCCGCAGGATTTTCGTCCATCATGGATATCCGTAACCGGGACGGTAGGGTCCGGGTGGCGGGGCATATTGCTGGCTGTTGTTAGCGTATTGCGGTGGTGCTGAAGGAGCGTTGTAAGCATTATTATCGGCATTGTTATAATTGCCGTATTGAGGATATCCGGATTCTGCGGGTGGAAAGGCATTTTCAGGGGCTGAATCCCGGTAGCCGTAACCATTGTAGGCTCCGCGACCATAACCACCGCCGTAATACCCGTTATATGGCTGGCTGTAGCCACCCCAGCGACCACTACTGAATTGCATGGGGCCGCCGTGCGGTCCATTAAAACTCATGCTGCCCATGTCCCAGGGCCCACTATTGCCCGTAAAGGGGCCTCCATAACTACTGAAAGGGCCGCTGTCGCCGGAAAACGGGCTACTGTAACCACTCCAGGGCATGTCATTCCAGGGTGCCCATCCCCAGGCAAAAGCAGGCGAAGCTGTCAGTAAACCTGCACATCCGAGTGTTGCTGCCAAAGCGGCTACTTTTCCAAAATGTTTCGCATTCATCACATCTGCTCCTTGATCATTTTGCGCCACAAGCCTTGCAGTTGGCGCCACTGCAATGTCACTCCCCAAACTTGGGAATTATGGTGTTACCAGGTACTCCAGGGGCTCATGGGACCCATTGGCGACATGGGGTTCATGGAGGACATGGGACTCCAGGGCATGCCGCCATCATCCCAGGGCATGCCGCCACCACCCCAGGGCATACCGCCACCACTCCAGGGCATACCGCCACCCCCGCCCCAAGGCATACCGCCACCACCCCAGGGCATCGCATCTCCGGACCAGGGGCGTCCGTAGCCGCCAAAGGGACTGCCATTGAAATTCATCGGACCCCAATGGGGAAAAGTCATACGGAAACTCCCCATACTCCAGGGACCACTATTACCGTGCCAAGGACCTCCATAACCGGACCATGGTCCGGAATTCCCTTGCCAGGGATTGGAATAACCGCTCCAGGGCATGCGGTTTTGCCAGCCGGACCAAGGCATTTCGCCTCCCCAGGGCCCCCAGGCATAAGCAGCAACAGGTATGGAAAGTGTTCCCATTGCGGCAGAGAGAATGGCTACCTTTAACCATTTTGCTTTTTGCATTGCGTTCTCCTTTTTTCAGGCGGATCTATATCCCGATATTTCCGTTTATGGATAACCATAACCAGGCTGCGGGCCATAAGACTGAGGTGGCCGGGCTTCGGGAGGGGGTCCATAGGGTGATGGCCCGTAGGCTGGTGCCCCATAATCTGGCCCAGCATATTGTGGGCCGTATTGAGGCGGGCGGGCGTAAGGATTAGGCCCGTAAGGTGATGGTCCGAAAGCCGGTGCACCATAACCGGGTCTGGGGGCGTTTTGCCAGGGCATGTTGGGGCCTTGCCAGGGCATGGGTCCCATAGGGCCAAAGTTTGGTCGGCCATAAGGGGATTCACCATTGGGTCCTTGCGGGTAAGCCCCGTTCGGAAAATCACGACCATTCATGGGGTTACCGGATGCGCCATATTGTGGGCCGTACTGTGGTGGCTGGGCATAAGGGTTAGGCCCATAGGGAGTTGGTCTTCCGTAGGCCGGTGCACCATAACCGGGTCTGGGCGCATTTTGCCAGGGCATGTTGGGGCCTTGCCAGGGCATGGGTCCCATAGGGCCAAAGTTTGGTCGGCCATAAGAGGGCGCACCATAACCGGGTCTCGGCGCGTTTTGCCAGGGCATGTTGGGGCCCCGGTAGGGCATGGACTCCATGGGGCCAGCATTCGGACCACCATAAGCTGGTCCTGGGGTATATTGGGGTGCGTATCCTTGCTGGGGGGCATATCCCTGTGGCGCCATCGCCATCGGGGAAGAGCTTGGCGGCGTAGTATCTATGGCGCCTTCGTCAGGCCCATTGGGGTAGGGACCCGGAGGTGGGGGCACCCAGTCCGCTACTTCGTTGAATGTGGCTGTAGGCATGGCAGCTTCATGGTTGCTCCAGCCTGGAGCGGGTGGCGTGCTCTGGGGAGCTTGTTGTTCTGCGCTGTTCCAGGCGCTGTCTGCATTTTCAGTTGGTGCAGGCCAGCCGTTGGTCTCGTAGGGATAGCTGGATGTACGGTGCGGAGCATAACCATGCCACTCGGCATAAGTGGAGTCTGCTGGCATTGGCGCTGGCAGTGCTTGATCTGAACGGGTCTCCGACCAGCCGGAAGACGTTGCGCTATTGGCCATGTCAGGACCCGGCATTCCCGGATATGGGCTGGAGTAGGGCGTGTCCACGGACGCCAGGGCCTGGGCTTGCATGCCCAGTGCCGTACAGACCGCCACCCCCAGCCAGAACAGGCGCTTGTGGCTACGGGGGGAAAGGGTTGTTGGGCTTGTCATGGGATTAATCCTCCTTTTTCGGTTTGGAACCGGATGGCCGTAAATGAATGCCACGCGCTTTGGCGCGGGGTGAGGGTGACGCAGTGGTTTCAGCGGCTTTGGTTGCGACGGGATTGCTCTGCCCGCTGACCGGACTTTTGGCCGATCCGCTGGTACTTTCTGAAGTTGAGGCGTGAGGATTCACTGGCCCTTGCGATGATCCATCCGGCCCCTGAGGGGGGCTCACGGGCCCTGAAGGCGACTTCGGACCCGGCGCTTCAGGCTTGTTGTGGGCGGCCGGGCGCTTCATCAGCCAGGCCCAGAGTTGTCCGAGCAAAGCCAGCAGGATTTTGGTAATGGCCCGGAAAAAGGCGCGAATATCCTGTCCGATCATTTCCAGAGTCATGGTCAGGGGACCAGCATCTTTGGGTGGCGTATCCTGAACCAGTGCTGCAGATTGAATATCGCTTCGCGCCAGACTATCCCGGGGAGACAGGGAGACCTGCATGCTGGCGGGCGCAAACGGGAAGGGGGGCGGATTGTTCGGCTGCGTGTCACCCAGATCCATCCCTGCCGGGCAGAAGGCAGCACGACCGCTGACACAGCCTAAAGGAATGACCAGCAGGGTAAGAATGGTCGAAATCATGACCCCGAAGAGCAGGGAAATGCCCATCCCCCGGAAAATCGGGGAGGTGATGATTTCTGCGGAACCGAGCATGAGTGCCAGCGCCGTAATCACAATGGGCCGGGTACGGGTCGCGCACGCTTCAATCAGGGCATCCATGACCGGCATGCCTTCGGCTACTCTTTGCTGGGAGTAATCCACCAGCAGAATGGAATTGCGCACGATGATGCCGGCCAGAGCAATGAAACCGATCATGGAGGTGGCCGTAAAGCTCGCACCAAACAGCCAGTGACCGGGTAAAATCCCGATCAGGGTCAGGGGAATGGGCACCATGATAATGGCGGGGATGACAAAATTCCCGAATTCCCAGACTACCAGCATGTAGATGAGGACAATGGCCACGGCAAAGGCAATGCCCATATCCCGGAAGGTCTTGTAGGTCACGGTCCAGGCACCGCCCCACTTGATCGTGGCATGATTACCGCTGGGAACGCTGATCCAGTCGATGCCCAGCGGGTGTCCGTCGGGGGTCAGATAACCGGACAGGGCATCTTCGACTTCCAGCATGCCGTACAGCGGGGCGTCCAGACGTCCCCTGCTGCCTGCCGTCACATATTCAACGGGTTTGAGATCCTGCTGGTAGATGGGTTGTTCCGCTCTCTCACGATTAAAATGCCCCAGCGTATAAAGAGGTACGGCGCCATAACTGACGGAGGGTACGGGAAGTGCCGCCAGACTATAGACATTACTGCGCAGGGCCAGAGGGGCCTGCAGTACGGCCGGTACCGCAAGATTCTGACCATAGGGCGTAAAGTTACCCAGCTTGTAGCCACCGAGGGTCATCGCCAGGGTTTCGTTGAGGGCGCTGGGCCGCACACCGGCCATGCCCGCCTTGATGGCATTCAGATGAAAGTGCCAGTAGTCATGGGGGGCTTCCAGGGTGTTATCCACCTCGGTGAGGTTTTTGGCCCGGGCAAATTCGGCCGTCACCTGCCGGGTGACCGCGTCGCGGATGGCGGCAGAAGGGCCATAAACTTCGGCCACCACCGGCGCCAAAACCGGTGGCCCCGGCGGACTTTGCACGACGACAATATGGGCCTGGTGTTGCGCCGCGATGGGCGTAATCAGCCGCCGCGCGACGACAGCAAGTTCGGAACTGGAGGCGCTGCGTTCGGCTTTATCCAGCAACTGCACATGAATCATGGCCTGCCAGGGCTGGTTGCGCAGGTAGTAATGCCGCACCATGCCATTGAAATCATACGGTTCCGGCGTACCCACATAGCTTTGCAGCGCCCGGACATCCTTCATCCCCTGTAAACTCTGTACCACCTCGGCCGTCACATTGGCGGTCACCGGCATGGCGGTACCCGCCGGCATGTTGATGACGACGTTAAAGGCACTGGAATTACCATGGGGCAGCATGGTGAAAGGCACCCACTCCACCAGAAACAGCGCCAGACTGGCAAAAAACGCGACCACAATGCCACCCAGAAACAGGCGACCATAAAATTTGCGGCGAATCAGCGGAATCAGGGTGTTCCGGAAAAATTTGCGCAACCAGGTGGCCTGCCGGTGTTCGCCCTTATGCATACGTTCCAGGGTTTTCAGGCTGGGTTTGAAACGCAGCATCAACCAGGGGGCCAGAGCGAAGGCCGTGAACAGGGAGAAGAGCATGGCCACAGAACCCAGTACCGGAATGGGGGCCATGTAAGGGCCCATCATCCCGCCCACAAAACCCATGGGCAGCAAGGCGGCAATGACCGTAAAAGTCGCCAGAATGGTGGGATTACCCACTTCGCGCACGGCATCAATGAGGGTTTCAGTGGACGTCGTCCCTTCCTGCAGCCAGCGGCGATACACGTTCTCGACAATCACGATGGAGTCGTCGACGAGAATACCGATGGAGAAAATCAACCCGAACAGGCTGACCCGATTGATGGTGATTCCCAATAACCAGGCCGAGAATACGGTAATCAGCAAAATCAGCGGGATGGTGATGACGACGACAGCGGCCGCCCGCCATCCCAGGGCCAGCAGAATCAGCAGGGTGACGGCTGCCGTGGCGACAAAAAGCTTGAAGAGCAGGGAATCGACCTTGGCATTCGCTTTTTTGCCGTTATCGCGGGTGATGCTGACATGCACATTACCGGGAATGACCGTTCCTTCCAGACTGTGCATTTTCTGGATGAGTGCCCGGGCGACCGTCACGCCGTTGCTGCCGGCAATTTTGGCCAGGGCAATGGTGACCGCCGGAGCGCCATCCACTTCGGGCTGATTTTTGCCAGCCTTCTGGTAATAAGTCACCAGACTGTGGGGATCGCTGGGGCCGAGCCGGACCTGCGCCACCTGAAACAGATACACCGGTTCTCCTTCATACACCCCGACCACCAAATTGCGGACTTCTGCCGGCGTGCGCAGAAACTGTCCGGTGACAATGCGCATCTGCATGTTTTGCACATCGGTCCGCCCGGTTTCCGTCTGGGCATTGGAAGCCTTGATCGTTTGTGCGACCTGCTGCGGGGTGATGCCATAAGCGGCCAGGCGGCCCGGATGAATGTCGACGGTCAGTGTTTCCTGAGGACCGTGGACAATAAAACTCTCCCCGGTCTGGGGAACCTGCTTGAGATGCTGCAACGCGGTGCGGGCAATTTCGTTGAGGGTGGCGGGACCGACCTCCCGGGACCAGAGCGTAAAGGTCATGAAGGGGACGCTGTTGATGCCCTTGGCACGGACCAGAGGATGGGTGGCTCCCGGCGGAATCCGGTTCATGTTGGCGGCGAGTTTGTTGTAGACCTCCACCAGGGAGGGACCCATCCGTCTGCCCACCTGAAAGCGCACGGTGACCATGGATTCGCCGCGATTCGACACCGAATACACGTGGCGCACGCCGGGCAGCTCGCTCATCATGCGTTCCAGAGGATCACTGACCATGCGCGATACTTCGGCAGGGGAGTGCCCCGGATAACCCACGAAAATATCAATCATGGGTACAGATATTTGCGGGTTGGAAGCTCTGGGCGTGGAAATCAGGCCGAGAATGCCCGCCGCGAGCAGCACAATCAGGAGCAGGGGCGCCAGCGGCGAACTGACAAAAATCTTCGCGATAGAACCTGCCAATCCCAGACTGCGCGAGGGTCTGGTTTCCGGGATTTCCGGCTCAGGGGTTTGGCAACCGTTATGCATGGCGCTTACTCCCCGGAAGACGCGCTGGTCTGGAGCTGATAACCGGACCCGATTCCGGCGGGGGGATCATTGACGATGATCTGACCCACGCGCAGTCCGGCCAGCACCTGAATCTGCCCATCCGGCAAGGGTCCACCCAGGCGCAGCACATGCATTTCGGTCACCCCCTGATGATCCACCAGCACCGAGGGCAAAGAAGTCCCGGGAATGAGGGCGCTCCGGGGAATGGCCGGTTCATTCTGGGCAGAGCTGCCGTAACTGGGCAGACTGATGGTCGCGTACGCCCCGACACGAATGGCGGCATTGCGGGGCAGACTGACCTTGACGGCCACCGTATGGGTTTGGGGATTGGCCTGGGGGGCGACATGAACGACCCTGCCACTCACCATGCCCGCGTTGTCTCCCAGATGGACGGGCAGGGATTGCCCGGGGTTCAGATTGCCCGCCAGACTTTCCGGCACCTTGACCAGCAGTTGCTTGGGGCCACCACTGCCCAGCACCATGAGCGGCTGACCGGGCTGCACAATATCCCCCGGATTAACCTCTTTTGCGAGGACTACGCCCTGAAAGGGGGCGATGGAAACCGAGTTGTTCATCTCCGCCTCAATCTGACGGATTCTCCAGGCTGAAGCCTCCAGCTGGGTTTGCGCCTTGAGGGCGGTAGCTTTCCGGTTTTCCAGATTGGATTGATAGGTGGCCCAGGGATTCTGGCTGTTGCCCATCATGGTCTTGAAGCCCTGGCCTATCCAGGTAAAGGGGTTCATGAAGGAGGGGGGATCATAACTGTAAAGCTGATATCCGTACTGGGAATAACCGTTGTGCAGGGCGACTTCATCGGCCTGATAGGCCGCAATAGCCTGGGCTTTCTGGGCAAGCAGCTGATCGTCATCCAAAGCCACCAAAGGCTGGCCCGGTGCAATGGGCATTCCGGCTTCACCCGCCACAAATTTGACCCGGCCAGACAACTGGGCACGCAGGGTGACCGTAAACGCCGGGATGACCCGACCCCCCAGTACGGGACCAATGCCGGGAGCCGCTTGCACTGTTACGAGGCTCGGCGCGGCCGCCAGGGCCGTACCAAAACCCATGCCCAAAAGGAGCGGGCCGCAAACTAATGCACAACGCCAGGTGTTTGTTTTCATAGACAGGTTCCTTGCAGGTTTGATGAGCTTAAGCAACGCCCAAAGTGTTTGCCTGTCTATTAGCAGAAACTGTGCCAAATAATAAGCGCATGTAAAATATGGTTTTTATAAAATCCCTAAAAATCACTGCAACAATTTAATTTTTTATCTAATTGTTAAATATATATTTTATTATGTTGAATCGTTGCAACGGAGTGTTGCAGTGCTATGCGGCGGACAGGTCGTCCTTTTGCTGATCAGAGGATGCACTGGCTTTGATAGCGATGGGCAGGAAAAGGCTAGGACTGGTCGGGCGACCCCACCGCCTGATATGGTTGACGATTAACAGGCAATGATTACGGGAATCCAAAACGTGACGAATAACCTATCCTCCAGCACCTTGAGAATCGGGCGAACCGTACAACATGCGCCAGCCGTGGATATGGCAGCTATTCAGGCAGATTTTTCACCGTGCCGTACCTGGCGGTATGGATTGAGCTTGCCATTTCGTGAGCGTAAAGGCGCTATGATGACGGTTTTTCTCAAAAACCCTTCCAGTGCCAGTGAGTTCTCCGCAGATAAAACCGTACGCACGGCCTCGGAATATGTATGGCGCAATTTCCCAGAAAGTGGGGGGGTCCACATTTTGAATCTTTTTGCGCTCAGGGGTACAGACAGTAAAGAAGTGGGGAAAGCGTTGCTTGCGAAGGGGGCGGCGCATGTAGTCGGCCCGCAGAATGACAAGGTCATCAAAACAACGCTTGCGGCAAGTTCGGGAGTGATTATCGCCTGGGGTGGGCATGCCGGTATTCCGGCCTCTGCCTATGATCAGCGGGTGTGCAGTTGTCTGGAATTACTGGTAGAAAGCGGATTGCCGGTATGGCGTAATGCTCGTAAAGGATCCGAAAAATATCCCTTTCATGCCTGCTATTGGGCTTATCAGGATGCATTGATTCCGCTTTTCTGATTTTACAGGGATACCCGAATAATCATGACCGCCAGTGCGACGGTAATACCAAATAAAATAACGCCATAGAGACCGTACAGGAATTTGTGGACATGGTAGCAGCCTTCATCTACCTTCTTGACGGTGCGAATGAAATTGATACCACCGATCATCAGGTTGGTGATTCCCAGGACAATAAATATAATGCCCATTCCTGAGAACCCTTCTCCCATAACCAGCTTGGTGTGGAGCATGATAGAAAGCTGTTCCAGAAAAAAATCGAACTTTTCGATGACAAAGCCAAAAGCAATCAGACCGATACCCGTTCGTACCCATGCCAGAAAAGTACGTTCGGCGGCCATGTAAATACGCGGATCAATAATCTCTTTTGCTGCCACGGGGGGTCCTTTTTCAATATGTTGCAGATCAAACATAAAATTTAAGCCTACCACAAAAACCAGAGCAATGGCTGGCCAAGTCAGTACATTGAAAAGCCCGGTAAAAAAATGGCCCAGTTTTGCGTAATGTAATGCCAAAAACAGTACGGCAAGACGGGCTGAAACCAATCCTGTTCCGATCGATACAAACAGTAGCTTAAAGTAACCTAGATACGTGCGTTCCAGCGCCATGTACAATCGTGGTTCTTGTACGGTTGGCAGGCGTTTCAGGAACATCATGGCTGGGTTCACCGAATGATTGGATGGGCAGGTTCAGGGTGTTAAATTATGGCGTGGGGCAGTCTATCGCGAAATACTCCGACCGTGAAGCGGTGTTGAAACATCATCCTGAAAATGCCCCACAGTTCTTGACGCGAAGCAAAGGGAAGGCTAGGATACGCCCACTTTTCCCCGGTAGCTCAGTCGGTAGAGCGGGTGACTGTTAATCACTAGGTCGGCAGTTCGAGCCTGTCCCGGGGAGCCAAAAGAATCAAGCATCCAGGTTATAGCCTGGGTGCTTTTTTTGTTTTATTGACTATTGCCCATATAATTCCCAAGCTGTGCCCATTTTAGGCATCAGAAATGGGGGAAAAATGGTTGCGGTTCGAACGGATCAACCTCAATTGACAAACAATAACGGTAAGGACAAATCTCTCGAATCATGGATCTGGGATGCCGCGTGTTCCATCCGTGGCGCCAAGGACGCGCCGAAGTATAAGGACTACATCCTCCCGCTCATTTTCACCAAGCGCCTTTGCGACGTCTTCGATGACGAACTAAACCGCATCGCCGCCGAGGTCGGCTCGCGCAGGAAGGCCTTCCAGCTCGCCAGGGCCGACCACAAGCTCGTCCGCTTCTATCTTCCCCTCGTCCCTGACGATCCCGAGCAGCCCGTCTGGTCCGTCATCCGCAAGCTCGCCGACAAGATCGGCGAAGGCGTCACCACCCACATGCGCGCCATCGCCCGGGAAAACCCGCTGTTACAGGGCATCATCGACCGCGTCGATTTCAACGCCACCACCCACGGCCAGCGCGACCTCGACGACGACCGCCTCTCCAATCTGATTGAGGCCATCAGCACCAAGCGCCTCGGGCTCGACGACGTCGAGGCTGACATCATCGGCAAGAGTTACGAATACCTGATCCGCAAGTTCGCCGAAGGCGGCGGCCAGAGCGCCGGCGAGTTCTACACCCCGCCCGAGGTCGGCACCATCATGTCCCGCGTGCTCCAGCCCGAGCCCGGCATGGAAATCTACGACCCCACCTGCGGCTCCGGCGGCCTGCTGGTGAAATGCGAGATCGCCATGGAAGAAAGCACCCAGGGCAAAAAGCGCACCGTCGCCCCGCTGAAACTGTTCGGCCAGGAATTCACCCCCGAGACCTGGGCCATGGCCAACATGAACATGATCATCCATGACATGGAAGGCCAGATCGAAATCGGCGATACCTTCAAGAACCCCAAATTCCGCAACAGGCAGGGCAAGCTCCGCACCTTCGACCGCGTCGTCGCCAATCCCATGTGGAACCAGGACTGGTTCACCGAGGCCGATTACGACAACGACGAACTCGACCGCTTCCCCGCCGGGGCCGGCTTTCCCGGCAAATCCTCCGCCGACTGGGGCTGGGTGCAGCACATCCACGCCAGCCTGAACGCCAGCGGCCGCGCCGCCGTCGTCCTCGACACCGGCGCCGTCTCGCGCGGATCGGGCAATGCCGGTACCAACAAGGAAAAGACCGTCCGCCAGTGGTTCGTCGACCACGACCTCATCGAGAGCGTCCTCTACCTGCCCGAAAACCTGTTCTACAACACCACCGCCCCCGGCATCGTGTTGTTCCTGAACAAGGCCAAGCCGCAGACGCGCCAGGGTAAGGTTTTGCTTGTCAACGCCTCCCAGGTCTTCGAAAAGGGCGATCCCAAGAACTTCATCCCCATTGAGGGCATCCAGCGCATTGCCGACACCCTCATCGGCTGGACCGAAGCCGAAAAACTCAGCCGCATCGTCGACCACGACGAACTGAAGAAGAATGACTACAACATCTCGCCCAGCCGCTACATCCACACCTCGGACGCCGAAACCTACCGGCCCATCGCGGAGATCGTCGAGGAACTGGCCGTGATCGAAGCCGAAGCGCGGGAGACGGACGAGGCATTGCGGGGCATTTTGAAACAACTGGGCGTGTCGGCATGAAAAAGAAGCCAGACAACCAGGAAACGTCCATCACACGTTCCTCGGCCGTTGAATACCTCACCTTTGTCGCCGCACAGGGTCAGGGTGGCGTCGAGGTGGTTTATGCCGACGAGGACATCTGGCTGACTCAAAAAATGATGGGCGTCCTCTACGACGTGAAGACCCCCACCATCAACTACCACCTCAAAACCCTCTTCGCCGACAACGAACTCGCGGAGGATTCAGTTATTCGAAAATTTCGAATAACTGCCGCCGATGGCAAAAACTACGACACCGGCCACTACAACCTCTCCGCCATCATCGCCGTCGGCTACAAGGTCAACTCCGAGCGGGCCGTCCAATTCCGTAAATGGGCCACCACCGTGGTCAAGGAATACACCGTCAAGGGCTTCGCCATGGACGACGAACGTCTCAAGGCTGGCGGCACCGTCCTGACCAAACAGTACTTCGAAGAGCAGCTCCAGCGCGTCCGCGAAATCCGCCTCAGCGAGCGCAAGTTCTACCAGAAGATCACCGACATCTACGCCACCGCCATCGACTACGACCGCAGCGCCACCGCCACCCAGCGCTTCTTCGCCACCGTGCAGAACAAGCTCCACTGGGCCATCCACGGCCACACCGCCGCCGAAGTCATCGTGGACCGGGCCGATGCCGGGAAACAGCACATGGGCCTGACCACATGGAAAGATGCGCCTCAAGGAAAAATCCAGAAGTTCGATGTCAGCGTCGCCAAAAACTACCTGACCGAACCGGAGATGGCGCAACTCTCCCGACTCGTCAACGCCTACCTCGACATCGCCGAAGACATGGCCCAGCGCCACATCCCCATGACCATGCAGGACTGGGAAACCCGCCTCAACCGCTTCATCGAAGCCACCGACCGGGAAATCCTGCAGGACGCCGGCAAAGTCACCGCCGAAATCGCCAAAGCCCACGCCGAATCCGAGTTCGAGAAATATCGCATCATGCAGGATCGCCTGTTTGTCTCGGATTTCGACGCCGAAGTCATGCGGATCGCAAGGAATAATGAGGAAAGCGGTAATGATGAAGGCGGTGCAGAGTGAGTGCCAAACGGAGCCAACGGCGCGCGGTCATCGCGACCGCCGAAGCTCGCAGAGCGAAGAATGAGACGGCCAGGGTGTTGAAGGAGATTCTGGAGATGATCGGCGTATGAGCGAGTGGAATCAAAGACCCCTGGGAAGTCTTTGCTCGATCAAAACGGGCAAGAAGGATGTGAACGAAGGATCGCCAAACGGCGCATATCCATTTTTCACATGCTCCCGGGACGTTCACGCTTCGGATTCCTACTCGTTTGATACCGACGCAATCCTTATCGCTGGGAACGGCGCAGTTGGAGACACAAAACTCTACCGGGGAAAGTTCGAAGCCTATCAGCGCACTTACGTTCTCGATGGGTTCGAAGAAGATTTGGACTTCATCTTCTACGTTCTCAAAGGCTCATTGAGCGAGGCTCTCAGCAAAGTAGTTTCCGGTTCAACCATGCCTTACATCCGAAAGGGTGATCTGGAACGGTTTCCCATCCCGCTCCCCCCACTCCCCGAGCAGAAGAAGATCGCGCACATCCTTTCGACTGTGCAGCGGGCGATCGAAGCGCAGGAGCGGATCATTCAGACCACCACCGAGCTGAAAAAGGCCCTCATGCACAAGCTCTTCACCGAAGGCCTGCGCAACGAACCCCAAAAACAAACCGAAATCGGCCCCGTCCCCGAAAGCTGGGAACCGATCACACTGGGTGAATTGTGTGAAAAGCCGGACGGGGCACTCCAAACAGGCCCCTTTGGAAGCCAACTTCACAAAGACGAGTATGAGGAGGGTGGAATCGCAGTAGTCAACCCAACCCACCTTGCCGGGAATCGCATCAACCACGAAAACGTCCCGCGCGTCAGCGAGGAAGTTGCGCAGCGACTTGGAAAACACCGCCTCAGGAAGTTCGACATTCTGTTCGCCCGGCGGGGGGAGATTGGACGTCAAGGCTTGGTCACCGAAGCGGAGGAAACGTGGCTGTGTGGAACAGGCTGCTTTCTTGTCCGGGCGAGCAAACCGTACATCGATAATCGATTCTTGGCACTCTACTTTGCCACCGATCGGCTCGTGAAGTGGCTCTATGCACACGCGGCGGGAGTAATCATGCCTAACCTCAACAACAGTGTGATGCAACGCTTGCCGGTGTTCTATCCCGATCTGGAGACCCAAACTACGATCATTGAAACGTTCACGACGATTGATCAAAAGTTGAGCGCCGCCTTTCGGAGACAAGCCGCACTCCAAGACCTCTTCCGTACCCTGCTTCACGAACTGATGACTGCGAAGACCCGCGTAAACCTTCCGGAGAGCCACTCTTGAACCAAACTACCATTCACACTCAATCTCACGAAGCCCCCCCGAAGAGGAAGGTGTTTATCAGTTACCACCATCGGAACGACCAAACCTACAAACAGGCTTTGCTTAAGTTCAACGACACTCACGGAATCTTCATCGATGTCTCTGTCGATACTGGTGACATTGATGTCGATCTATCGAATCAGGCAATTAGAAAAAAGATCCGAGATGATTATATGGCGAATTCGACGGTGACAATCCTACTCGTTGGAACGGAGACCAAGTATCGGAAGCATATCGATTGGGAGCTATATTCAAGCATGATTGACGGGAGCATTAACAAGAAGTCCGGCGTTCTGGTCATTAACTTACCTTCGACAAATTGCTCTACCTTCACGGCTGCCCATCCTAATGAAAAGGAAATCGTCCACCCTGACTGCACATCATGGACAAGTGTAAAAACACGCTCTGAATATGAGCGGCGCTACCCATACATGCCGGATCGCATCATCGACAATCTCCTTGAACCGAAGGCCAAGATTTCGGTTGTCCCGTGGAGCAAGCTGACAGTAGAGCGATTGGCATTCCTGATTGAAGCCACCTTTCAAGCCAGAGATAAATGCGAATACGATATGAGTCGGGACATGAGGCGATCTGACTTCAACCCCAATTCTTGAGCTAACGAACACGTATGAAATACTTCACTAGCACAGCGAACGAGTTTCAGAACTTCAGTAAGAGCGTAATTGTTGAAGCCCGTCGCTTTGAGAAGCGGGCGTCGGCTTCGACTGCGGATGTCTTTCTATCTCATTCATCAGCAGACAAGGAGGCATTGCCAATAGTGAGAGCTATGCTCGAAAGTGGTGTACGGGCGCGTTACAACTGGCTTGAATGAGGTGGCGTACTGTTGCTACAAAGGGTTTCCGACTCAAAGAGCAACATAAGGAGTACGCCGTGGAAAAGAATACCGTAATAGCAGGTGGGATKSGAGAGTTGGGTCTGGGCATTGAAGGGATACTTCGACGCGCGGCACGCTCTCTGATTGAGCAGGCCATAGAGGCAG